>DOIU01000284.1 GCA_003511825.1 Gammaproteobacteria bacterium
GATTCGGCAGTGCCAGGCGAGGGCCTTTGACATTGCCGCTCATACGCAAAGCCACCCCAATCTCAATCTCATCCCACGTGAACAGGTGGAACAAGAGATTCTCAATTCGCAGCGTATCCTCAATACGATTGACGGTGTCGCGGTTAACGGCTTCGCCACGCCAGCCGGGTTTACACCCGATTATTTGAGCGAGTTTTTAGCCGCCAATGATTTCGAATTCGGCGTATCTGTGAACCGCGGCTTAAACCGCACGCCCGATCGTTTCCTGTTGCAACGCATTGGCATGCCGAATTCGCCGGTTGCACGTGTAAAAAGAGCGATCAGCGCGCTTTGAACCTGCTACGATTCACTGTCCGCGCAGCTCAACACCACATCTAGCGACCGACCATCATGAGGAAAAAGAACAAAGCCAGTGAACTGCAAGAAATTGATGTCGGGCCGTTACTGAAGTTTTCGACCGTTATATTATTGTTTTACACCGTCAATCAACTCCACTTCCCATCCAGTCTCGGCCTGCCGGGCGTGAACGTTCTGAACATCATTTTCTTCAGCGTGTATTTGATGCACCTGGCACAAAAGCGTCCCGATCCCTTAAAACCCTATTTGACGGCGCGTTTCGTCATTGTGATGGCATTTATGGTCTATGGTTTTGTCGTTGCGCAAATCCGTATGCCCCTGTCGCTCATGGAGGACATCACCTACCTGAAGACAGGATTGTTCTACCCCTTGTACTTTTTTCTCGCGTTTCACTTGGTACAGAGTCGCAACGATACGCGCTTTTTTGTGGTGGTACTGATGGGGGTGGCGGGCATTGCCGGCCTTGAAGCCATACGTGAAGCCTTGGACTACGGTATCGGAAACTACAAAGAGGCCAATCGGGCGGCGGGACCCTTTGGCGAAAATTTCACCGCTGCAAACCGCGCGGGCATCTTTTATTCGATGTTTTACCCCTTGTTTGTGGCGTTTGCCCTGTTTGCGTCGGGTTATCCCAAACTGATTCGTATGGCGGCGATGGCCGGGGCGGTTGTTCTGATCCTGGCGGTATTCTTTACCTATTCTCGTCAGTCATATTTTATTTGCCTGCTGTTGACGGGCATTTTGTTCATGCGCAAAAACTGGTTCATGGTCCTGGTACTGATGTTCGCGATGTTGAATTACGATCTGTGGGTGCCTAATTCGGCGATTGAGCGTATTGAGGGCACGCAGCAGGTGAATGAGCACGGCAAGGAAGAGGTCGATGAAAGTACCGCTAGCCGTTGGGTATTGTGGCAGGGCGGGTTTGCCATGTCGGCCGACATGCCTTGGGGCATTGGCTTAAACCGCTTTAAACGTGAAATTGGCAACTATACCCAATACCCTGGTAAAGATGCGCACAACTACTATGTGTTGATCTTCGCCGAAACCAGTCCGCTGTCCAGCTTGTTTCAAATTATATTGGTCGTCTCTCTTGCTCTGATGGGCATGCGCCTCGCGCGCGCCGGCGGCAAATGCAAGGACGATTTTGCACAAACGTTTGGTCAAGCCTTTTTTGTCATGAGTCTGGGGATGATTCTCGGCAATGTCTACGGCAGCCCGTTTTTCAGTGGCGAGGTGATGGGCTTGTATTGGTTTGCGGCCGGTATGGTGTGTCGCTATGTCACTGTCCTTGACCTAGAAGTGAAGCAACTGCGCCGGGAGCGTCGTAAACGTCGCAATGCAGCGAAGGGTATGGTCGCCCGCGCATGAACCACTATCTCGGCGTGACCGTGGTCAATATGCTGGGTAAGGCCCTGGCTTTGCTCAAAGTGTTATTCCTTGCCTCAACGTTTGGCACGGCGTATCAGCTGGATGCCTTTTACATCGCCTATTTATTGCCGATCATGTTGCCCGACGTATTTAAGGGCATTGTGAATACGGCGTTTATTCCGCACTTTACCCGTCATAAAGACAGCAACCCCACTTACTTTTGGCAGGGGATGACCGCGTTGGTCAGTTTAACGCTATTGATTCAAGTGTTGCTGGCTGCAGCGATGTTTGTTTGGGCGTCATCCATCGTCGATTTACTGGCACAAGATGCGGACGCGCAGACGCGCGCACTGGCGACAGACCTGATTCGCGTGTTGTCGGCGATTATGCCGTTATTGGGACTCAATGCCTTGCTGGTCACCTTGTCCCATGCAAACAATAAGTTTTTGATGGCAGCCTCTGAAAGCGCAATCACTAACGCCCTGATTATTGCCTTTCTGTTGTTCGCGGCTGAGCCCGATGTCGTGGTGCTGAGTGTCAGTGTTGCGTTAGGGTTTGCGGTTTTCTTCCTCGCGATGTTGTATGAAAACTGGGGTGAGTTCAAAGTGCACTTCCGCTTTCGATGGAATATTTACGATGCGTCCCTAGCGACTCCGATTCGTCAATCCTTGCCGCTGCTGATCGGCTACGCAGGTGCCATGGGGATTGAGATTATTGATTTGCGGTTTGTCGCCAAGCTGGAAGAGGGCAGTATTTCGGCGTTCAATTACGCGGTGATGCTGGCGAATCTGCCGTTCGATATTTTTATTGCGGCGATTATTTTTACGGCGTATCCCACCTTGTCGCGGCACTTGGCGGAGCAACGGTCTATCGTTGATCTCTACCGCCTCGGCATCAGCCGTGTGCTGTTTTTTGCAGTGCCCAGTGCGTTGATCTTCGTGTTTATGGGCCAGGCTGTGATCGAGTTACTGCTGCGTTCGGGGGCGTTTGATGCGCGCTCGGTCGCGTTAACGGATCAAGCGCTGATGTGGTTTGGCATTGCATTAATCCCCAAAGGCCTCGCGTACTTCCACTACCGAATCCTGCATGCATCTCTGCGTTCTTGGACCCAGGTGCTGATCGGTCTGCTTGGTGTGGTGACCAATGCGTTATTGAATCTGGCCCTGTATAAGCCCTTTGGTTTGGCGGGAATCACGGCAGCAACAGCGTTGTCACTGTGTCAGTCGCTGATATTGTCGTTTATTGTGGTGTACCGGCAGGAATTTCGCGGCGTCATGCGCGACCTGCTGCGCGATATCCTGCGGCCGCTCGCGTTGCCTTTTATCGTTGTTGCTGCTGTGCTACTGGTATTGCAGTACGCGGATGCTTTGATCACCTTCTCGCATCATAAAGTGGATGCCGGTTTTGATTTACTGCTCACCGGCGTGTGCGGATTGGTAGTGATCTTTGCGTTTCGTTGGCAAAGTTTGCCGGAGATTGAGTCCGCGAAGCAACGCGTTGTCACGCTCGTTAAGAAGTGTGTGCCGACAAGCGCGGCTTAGGCGCTAAGACGACTGACGATACTGCTCAAGAATACTGAAGACAGCGCTGCGTACGGGCAGTGTCCCCTCAGTGACTTCCGCCTCGATACGCGCGAGGTCGGCTTGGACGCGCGGATGCTGCTTGAGTGAACGCAGTAACTCGTCTTCAATCAAGGTCCACATCCACAAACGTTGTT
>DOIU01000014.1 GCA_003511825.1 Gammaproteobacteria bacterium
GATCTCTTTGATCCCCTCGCTGCTCATCATGGCGGCTGTCGTTGGCTGCACCGAAGACACGCCGACCACCCCGGAGCTGACGGTCTATACCTACGACGCTTTTGCCTCCGAATGGGGGCCGGGCCCGAAGATCAAGGCCGCCTTTGAGCGCGACTGTGGCTGCCAGCTCACGTTTGTCACGCTGGACAGCAGCGCCGGCATTCTCAATCGCATCAAGCTCGAGGGCCAAGCCAGCAACGCCGATGTGGTGCTCGGGCTCGACACCAACGTGATGGCAGACGCGGCAGCTTCCGGTCTGCTGGCACCCAGCGAGGTATCCCTGGATGCACTCACGCTGCCGATTGCCTGGGACTCGCCGATATTCGTGCCGTTTGACTACGGCTACTTTGCCTTTGTCTATGACACCGAGGCATTGCCAAACCCACCGCAAAGCCTGCGGGCGTTGGTCGATGCACCCGATAGCCTCAAAATCATCGTGCAAGACCCCCGCACCAGCACGCCGGGCCTGGGTTTGATGCTCTGGGTCAAACAGGTGTATGGCGACAAAGCCGGCGAGGCCTGGCGCAAACTGCGCGGCAAAATACTCACCGTCACCAAGGGCTGGAGCGAGGCGTACTTTTCATTGTTTATGAATGGCGAAGCCCCGCTGGTGCTGAGCTACAGCACGTCTCCCGCTTATCATATGGCGGTGGATAAGACCGATCGCTACCAGGCCGCTGCCTTCAGTGACGGCCACTATCTGCAGGTAGAAGTCGCGGCGCGGTTGCAGAGCAGCGATTCGCCGGCGCTGGCCAAGGCCTTTCTAGCGTTCATCACAACGCCTGAGTTTCAGGCCGAAATCCCCCTCGGCAATGCGATGTACCCGGTGATTGATCTGGGTGATCAATTGCCCGGCGTGTTTGATCGGCTGATCACGCCGGACCCGGTATTGATCTACCCGCCTGAAACACTCCACCAACATCGCGACGCCTGGCTTGCCGAGTGGCTCAACGTCATGAGTGAGCAGTAAGATCGCCCGCGCCACACCCTATCGCAACACCTACTGGTGGCTGCCCGGCGGCGTCGCGCTGCTCGCCCTGATGCTGTTGGTCGTCCTACCCCTATGGGCACTGATCGGCCAAGTCAGTGACATCCCGTTCGCCACCACCTTGCAAACGCCCTATGTGCGCCATGTCATCCACTTCAGTCTTTGGCAGGCCAGCCTGTCGACATTGCTGTCCGTGGGCCTTGCCATCCCGTTAGCGGTTGCCCTCGCTCGCCAGGCTCACTTCCCCGGTCGTCGTGCCTTGTTGCGCTTGTTCAGTGTGTCATTCATTTTGCCGAGCATTGTCGCGGTGTACGGCATCATTGCCGTGTTTGGCCAGCGGGGCTGGTTCTCCCAGGGGCTGGCGTGGCTGGGCGCAACAGACGGGTGGCCCTCACTCTATGGGCTGGACGGCATACTGCTCGCCCATGTGTTCTTTAATCTGCCCTTGAGCACCCGCATCCTGCTGCAGTCCATAGAGACGATCCCGCCCGAGCAATGGCGTCTGGCCAGTCAGCTCGGCATGCGCGCCGGGAACAGTCTGCGCCTGGTGCAATGGCCGGTGATCAAAGCAGCCCTGCCCGGCCTGGCCTTGCTGGTCTTCGCCCTGTGCTTCACCAGCTTTACCGTGGTGATGGCGCTCGGTGGCGGACCGCGGGCGACGACGATTGAGGTTGCGATCTATCAGGCGTTGCGCTTTGATTTCGCGCTCGACACAGCCGCCGCCCTGGCGATTGTGCAACTGCTCCTGTGCGGCGGCTTGTTCCTGCTAACAACGCGCTTTAGCCAGACACCCGATCTGACAGCCAGTCGCGGTATGCGCTTCACCCGTCATGACGGCGCACCCCGACTGATCAAAACGCTCGACTTCAGCCTGATTGGTACCGCGGCAGCATTGGTTTGTCTGCCGTTACTCGCCGTGGCGGCGGCCGGGCTGTCTCCCGTGTTGCCTGACGTGGTGTTTGACCGTCAGTTTGGACTGGCTGCGGTTGCAACGCTTGCCATTTCGCTGGGCGCCGGCCTGCTCTGCGTCGCGTTGGCCTATGCGCTGTTGCTCAGCAGCGTGCATTTGCGCGTGCGCACACATCACTCGCGCAGCGGCAAGCTACTGGCGCTGGGCGGTTCGCTGATTCTGGTCGTGCCGCCTTTGGTCCTCGGCACCGGGCTGTTTCTGCTGCTGCGACGCTATACCGATGTGTTTGCACTCGCCGTACCGCTGACTTTATTGGTGAATGCACTGATGGGTTTACCCTTTGCCATTCGCATCCTCGAAGGCCCGATGCTGGCTCACGCGCGACTGCACGATCGCAATTGCGCGGCGCTCGGCATACAGGGACTGCAACGCTGGCGCTGGATTGACTGGCCCACGCTGCGCCCGGCGGTCGGCTTGGCGCTGGCGGTCTGCGCCACGCTGGCTGCGGGTGATCTCACCGTGATCGCCTTGTTCGGCTCACAAGACATCCGCACCCTGCCACTGTTGCTCTACCAGCGCATGGGCGCCTACCAAATGCAAGAAGCCGCCGTTACCGCCTTGCTACTGCTGGCCTACTGCCTGGTTTTATTCACGACATTGGAATCGCTGGTGGGCCGCCCGCGAGGAGCGCGTTATGCTGACACTTGAGGGGGTGGAAGTCTGCCTGGATGACACCCGGTATCGGTTTGATTTAGCGCTGGCACCCGGAGATTGCGTCGCCGTGTTAGGTGCCAGCGGCGCGGGCAAGAGCACCCTGCTGAATCTGATTGGCGGATTCATGGCCGCTGAGGCCGGCGAGGTGCGCTGGTGTGAACAGTCACTGACGGCACTGCCACCCGACCAACGGCCGGTGACGACGCTGTTCCAAGATCACAACCTCTTTGCGCATCTGACCGTGGCCGAGAACATCGGGCTGGGCATCCATCCTGGCTTACGTCTCACGGATGCCGACCACGCGCGCATAGCCGCGATGATGGAACAGGTCGGCTTGAGCGGACTGCAGAGGCGCAAGCCCGGTGCATTGAGCGGCGGCCAACTGCAGCGGGCGGCACTGGCCCGCAGTCTACTGCGCGACAAACCCATCTTATTGCTCGACGAGCCGTTCAGCGCCTTGGACGCGGCTAC
>DOIU01000016.1 GCA_003511825.1 Gammaproteobacteria bacterium
TACCTGGCTTCCGTAGGCACAACCCGTTTGCCGATTATTGTGCTGGAGGGGCAGCGAACGCCCAACAGCTGGGGACTGAAGCATTTTACCGCCGCCTTATCCCAGAACGGCAGCGAAGTGATTGCCAAGGTGATCCCCGATGTCCGAGGTTACTTCTTTAATCGTAATGACCCTAACGAATCGGAAGAGGTGGTAACGTCGCAGCTATCCGGTTTGATTCGGGCCAGTATTATGTTCTTGAACGGTACTCATCATGAAAAATAAGCTTTGTTTGACACTCTTGCTGCTCATCGCGAGCACGGTGGTTTCTGCGGCGGGCTTAAAGCCCTATGCGGGCAGCACGCCCATGCTGGCGCTGGCCGATACCCAGGGCGCAGCCCACGACCTCAGCGATTACCGGGGTAAAGTGGTCCTGGTGCAGTTTTGGGCAACCTATTGCACGCCGTGTCGCAAGGAAATGCCCTCGATGAATCGTCTGCAAGAGAAAATGGGTGACGAGTTTGTGATCCTCGCTGTCAATATGGGTGAAACCCAAAAAGAGGTCGACAAGTTTGTTGAAGAGGTGGGGCCGGAGTTCACCATACTCATGGATGAAGAGGGGAAGGCATTGGCAAACTGGAAAGTGTTCGCGGCGCCCTCTAACTTTGTTGTGGATCGTGACGGCAATATTAAATACACCTTGTACGGTGGCGTGGAGTGGGATTCTGAAGAGATTATTACCACCCTGGGCGAGCTATAGCGACTGTCTCTTTTGGATAGGGGGCAAGCGGATACGCTGAACGCGGAGTATTACTTTCGCGAGGGGTGTTACGTCGTTGAGGTCGTAAATAGCCATCGCCAGCCGGCCATGTCTATCGCGCGCATTCGGGTTGAGCCCGGTGTCACGACGCGTTGGCACGCCTTGCACAACACCCTTGAGCGCTATTTGATTCTGCAAGGTCACGGGCGGATGGAAACGGGCCAGCGCGGTGCTTACAGCGTTTCACCCGGTGATTGGGTTACGATTCCGGCGGATGTCCGCCAGCGGATTACCAATACGGGCGATGACGACTTGGTGTTCTTGGCGATCTGTTCGCCGCGATTCCGACCGGCGTGTTACCGAGAATAGGCGCCGTCACACGGGACGGCGCTGTATTGTACCGATTGATCTAACCACACGTACCCATCAGGGACGGATATAGGCGTAGCCTTGTTCCTGCAGCTCCATGATGCGAGCAACGCCTGCCGTCACGGATTGCACACCCTCCAACATCACCGGCATTTTCCCGGTTTTACTTTCCACTTTTTTCATCGTGTTCATGCAGGCGCTGAAGGTGATGTCTTGCATGGCGAGACTGGTGACTCGGTCTTTTTGCCCACTTTTCTCAGTGAGCAGGCCGATGCCTGGGCCGTAGGCGACCACCTCAATCTCCACATTGTCCAGGCCGTAGAGTTTGCAGATTGACGGCATTGTTCAGCGCAATGGTCTGGGTGCGCGGGTCGTCAGTGCTGACCTGAATGACCAGTTTGTGCCCCGAATGGTTGTCGGCGAAGGCCGCACCGTTCAATAAAACGGTGATCAGCAGGCTTGTGCTCAGAAGGGTTAGTAGTTTTCTCATAAGGGTGTCCTCCACTCTCTTGGTTAGCGGGAGTTTGACGGGCTGTGACCCAACAAGTTCCCCGTAATCCTGCAGCTTGCATGTTACTGCATACGATCAGGCATCTCTGTCGCTGATTGCATCCTGCTGATGCGTTGACCGCTCACCGGACTGCTTGGATGTTCACTGTGTAGCCACCACACTGGCTTCGGCCGCTTTTTGGTGCGTAAGTCATGTTCTGATTGTTAGGGGTTGTACTTGGCATATCATGCTGGCAATCGTATTAATGGGGGTGTCAATAAAATTTATTTGCAGAGGCTCCTTATGGGTCATGTCTTTGTCATCAAAACCTTGCACGATGTGCGGGCTTTGTCGTGACCTTGGCCGCGACAAACACTGATTACAAACATGCTTATACGAAGTGGTCTATCCATCTCATTGTTTTGGATGCTGAACCATAGGGCAGTTCCCGTGCGGGTCGCCGTTCGCTGATGTGAGTCATCGGCGATGTGGCAAGGGGACGGTTCTGTGGTTGCTGGTGCTTTTTTCTATGTGCGCTCAGCCAATCCAGAACGCTGAGGTGGATGGACCACGGGTACTACAAAATCAGGATATGACTCATGAGTAGAGATACCTTTGATCCAAGGCGATTCAATCGCAGCGATAACGAACCTTTTGACAGCATTTTGCACAAAGCGGTGAGCCGCCGAAGTGTACTCAAGAGTGGCGCGGGCTTTGCCGCGCTGTCATTGCTCAGCGGCTTTGGTCTCCAGGGTTGCAGTGACGATGACAACGACGATGGTGAAGCATTGCCGACCCTGGGTTTTGATTCCATCGCAGGTGCGAAATTGGATGCGGTTGTCGTACCGCCCGGTTATGTCGCCCAGGTGCTCGCGCCGTGGGGAACACCGCTGAACAGCCTCGCCGCAGACTGGAAAGCCGATGGCAGCAACAGCTCTTCGGACCAGGCAAACGCCACTGGCATGCACCACGACGGCATGGCTTTCTTCCCGCTTAATGGCAGCTCCACGGACGGCGTGCTGTGCATTAACCACGAATACATCGATCAACGCGCGCTGCACCCCAACGGCCCCACGTCGGACGAAACCTCAGGCCTGCGCACAGACGTTGAAGAGATTCGCAAAGAGATCCTGGCCCACGGTGTCTCGGCGGTACGCGTGACGCTGGTCGGCGGCACGTGGAAAGTGGTCACGG
>DOIU01000077.1 GCA_003511825.1 Gammaproteobacteria bacterium
ATGCCGGTAAACACCATGGCCATGCCGTGCTCGTCGGCGGCAGCGATGACCTCTTCATCCCGCATGGAACCGCCCGGCTGCACCACGGCGGTGATGCCTGCCTCGGCGGCGCTATCAATGCCATCGCGGAACGGGAAGAACGCGTCTGATGCCATGACGGAGCCCTTCACCACCAGCCCTTCATCGGCGGCTTTAATGCCCGCAATGCGCGCCGAATAGACGCGACTCATCTGGCCGGCCCCCACGCCCACCGTGCTCTGGTCGCGGCAATACACAATGGCGTTGGATTTGACAAATTTCGCCACTTTCCAGGCAAAGAGCAAGTCGCGCATTTCTGTCTCTGTCGGGGCCTTCTGGGTCACGACGCGCAGCTCGTCCATGCCGACACTGCCCAAATCGCGCTCTTGCACCAGCAACCCGCCATTGACGCGAGCATAATGCAAGCCATGGGCTCTGTCGCCTGACCAATCGCCGCACGCCAGCAAGCGGACGTTTTTCTTGCGCGCGGCGGCTGTGCGTGCTCCCTCGCTGATGCTGGGCGCAATAATCACCTCAACAAACTGCCGCTCGAGGATCAACGCGGCCGTGTCGGCGTCCAGCTCGCGGTTAAACGCGATGATTCCACCAAACGCGGAGGTCGGGTCCGTCTGGTAAGCGCGATCATAGGCCGCCTGCACAGTCTCACCCATCGCAACACCACACGGGTTGGCATGTTTGACGATCACACACGCCGGCGCTTCAAATTGCTTCACACACTCCAACGCCGCGTCAGTATCAGCGACATTGTTGTAAGACAGCGCCTTACCCTGCAATTGCGTCGCGCTCGCCACGCTGTTTTCAGCAATCTCGCGTTCGCGGTAAAACGCCGCATTTTGGTGCGGGTTTTCACCGTAGCGCATGTCCTTCACCTTCTCAAACTGGAGATTGAGCGTGCGCGGAAACAGCTCTGGCTCAGCCTCGGTCACGCGACAGCCCAGGTAGTTGGCAATCATGCCGTCATACTGTGCCGTGTGTTCAAAGGCTGCAACCGCGAGATCAAAGCGATGCTGAAGATCCAGACCACCCTGTTGCTTCAGACGCTCCACAATGCCAGCGTAAGCGTCTGGATGCGTGACCACAGCGACGTCCTGGTGATTCTTCGCGGCAGAGCGCACCATCGTTGGGCCGCCGATATCGATGTTTTCAATCGCCTCCGCCAACGTGCATCCCTCGCGGGCCACAGTTTGCGCAAAGGGATACAGATTCACCACCACCATGTCGATGGCATGAATCCCGTGCGTCTGCATCACCTCGTCGTCGGTGCCACGCCGACCGAGAATACCGCCGTGAATTTTGGGATGTAAGGTCTTTACCCGGCCAGCCATCATTTCTGGAAAACCGGTATAGTCGGAGACCTCTGTAACGGCCAAGCCGCTGTCGGCCAACAGTTTTGCGGTGCCTCCTGTAGACAACAGCTCGATGCCAAGCTCGGCGAGAGCGGTGGCAAATTCGAGGATACCGTCTTTGTTGGAAACGCTGATCAATGCTCGTGATATGGGTTTATTGTCTGACATGGAATTTTCTACCGAGTAAATGCGCAGGCAGGCCCCTAGGCGTGGCCATGCCCAAAATTAGATGTGCAGGCAAGACAGGTTGTCGCGTTAGCTGGCGCTGATACTGTAATCCATCAGTCGTTTACGCAAGGTCCCACGATTAAGACCCAAGTAAGCAGCGACCCGGCTTTGGTTTTCCTGACAATACTCCATCAGATACCGAATCAATGCTTCCTCAACTTCGCACATGACCAGCTTGTGCAGGTCACACGGCTGCTCGCCGTCTAAGGTTGCAAAGTAATTATCCAGCTCTTCCCGAACACATTGTTTTAATCGAGTTGCTTCACTCCCTGAAGTATCGCCTGCAATTATAGGTGTTACTTTTGCGTTCATGCAGCATACATCCGCGTACAGGCCGAACCGCTTTGTCGTGACGACGCATGCTCGAAAAAACGATCGACCAATTCGATTTGTCGGTCCCGAGTTTCAGCCAGATTCACCGCCTGCCTGAATTCGGCAACCCCGCTTTTTTCTCTGCAGTACCAAGCGATGTGTTTGCGGGCGACGCGCACACCGCGCGCATCTCCATGGAGCCGATACAAGCCCGCCAAGTGTCGTTTCAGTACCCCGTGTATCTCCAGAAAATCAGGCGGCTTCGCTGCGTGGCCATGTTGAAGATAGTCCAGAATCTCCCTGAAAATCCATGGATTACCCTGTGTTGCCCTTCCGATCATCACGGCGTCTGCGCCGGTGTAAGCCAATACTGCCTGCGCATCTGCACCGCTGCGGATATCGCCATTGGCGATGACCGGCATAGACACCGCCTGCTTGATGGCCTTAATGGTGTCGTATTCAGCACTGCCGGTAAACCGATCGGCACGCGTGCGTCCGTGAACAGCGAGTGCTGCGACGCCTTCTTGTTCGGCGATGCGCGCCACCTCAACGCCATTGCGGTTTTGCCGGTCTGTGCCCGTACGAATTTTAAGCGTTACCGGCACATCAACGGCAGCGACGGTTCGTGCCAGAATACGGCGCACCAAGGCCGTGTCTCCCAACAGCGCAGAGCCTGCAAGATTCCGGCAGACTTTTTTTGCCGGACACCCCATATTGATGTCGATGATATCTGCGCCGGCGCGCACATTGAATACTGCAGCTTCGGCGACCTTGTCGGGATCGGCGCCGGCAATTTGCACCGATCGCGGCCCATCGTCACCTTCTGCAACGGACAGACGCGCCCGCGTTTTTTCGCTCGCATAGAGCGTTGTGTCTGCGGAGATCAT
>DOIU01000078.1 GCA_003511825.1 Gammaproteobacteria bacterium
GTCTTTAACGACGCCGCCATTGAGGAGGCGTGGGCAGGACTGATCGATGTCACACCCGACTCGCTCCCCGTGATTGATCGCGTCAGCGCCCTCCCTGGCCTGGTCGTCGCCACGGGCTTCTCTGGCCATGGCTTTGGTACCGGACCCGCCGCCGGGCAGCTCGCCGCCGATCTGATCGCCGAGGTTCCACCGATTGTCGATCCGATGCCCTATCAATTGGCGCGCTTCTGATACCCGCAAACACGCCGACGGATCGTTACAACCGCCTGAGGGAAAACTCCACCGGCACCACAAACTCGATAGACTCGCCCTCCACTTCCTCGGGCGGTGGCGGCAGCGGTTGAGAGCGCTTGATGAGGGCCAGCCCTTCTTTGTTCAGCGGCTCATAACGACTGGGACGCTCCAGCCAATGGCTAATGACGTTGCCCTCGCGATCAATCTTGACGCGCACATAGACGACCGCTTCCTGTCGGCGACGCCGGGATTTGCGGGGGTAACGCTTGTGCTGCTCCAAATGCCCCAGTAACACCGATTGCCAAGTCACCGTCGCCTGCACCCGCGCGCGCTCACCGGCTTCATTGCGCGGCGCAGCCACGATCTCATCCGGCGTGGCATCGACGGCCGGTGGCGCCTGCTCCTGCTGCTCGGGCGGGGTCTCCTCCAGCGGCCGCTCGATCTCTTCAACCGGCTCTGGCTCTGGCGGAATCACTGCGGCAGCGGTTTCGACCTCAGGAATCTCGGGGGGAGGTTCGAGTTCAGGCTCGGGCTCAGGTTCTGGCTCCGGGGGTGGCGGTTGAATCTCCTGCTGCTCTGGTCCGGGCGGCGCGGCCGTGGGGGGTGTCACGGGCGCCACAGGTATGGGTGCCAGCTCAATGACCATCGCAGCCATGGGCTCTCCCTTCTCGGGTGGCGCGGGGCTCGGCCAATAGGCGACCGCAACGGCCGCACCGAGATGCACACCCATGACACACAAAAATGATCCCGTCCAACGCAGGCCATCACGCTGCCACAATGGCACTTTTCTCACGGCTGTTGGCTCTCCACCGCGTTTTCTTCCAGGCCGACGAGCGCGATTTTCAGATAACCCGCAGACCGCAAGGTATTCATGATCTACATCAGATCTCCATAGGACACTGCTTTATCGGCACGCAAAAAGATACGTCGCTCAGTATCACCCTGTGTGGCCACGTTAAGACGGGCGCCCAACTCGCTGCGGGTGATGGAGGTTTCATCGAGAATCAGGCGCAAGTCCTTGCGAACGCTGAGAAACAGCGGCTTTTCCGGCCGTGGTTGCGTCGGTGCCGCTGACGCAGGCAAATCAACATTCACGTCGACCGTCGCCAAGGGTGCGGCCACCATAAAGATAATCAACAGGACCAGCATGACGTCGATGAACGGCGTGACGTTGATCTCGTGCGCCTCTTGCAGCTCATCACCCGCCTGGTCAGTATTCAGGCTTGATCGCCACGGCTCATTCTGCCTTTGCTTGGGGTGCCTGGACTAATCGCAAGCTGGTGCCGCGATCCAGGTCGCGCGAGACCAACCGCATAATCGCTGCAGAGCAGTCCGCCACCAACGCCTTGATGCCCATAATTTTACGGGTGAAATGGTTGTAGATCATCACCGCAGGGATGGCTGCGACCAGACCCAGTGCCGTCGCCAACAGGGCCTCCGCGATACCGGGTGCGACCACGGCCAGATTCGTCGTATTGGCGTGCGAGATGCCAATAAAGGCGTTCATAATCCCCCACACGGTGCCAAACAAACCCACAAAGGGCGCAACCGCGCCGATGGTGGCGAGCAAGCCTGTCCCGACCAGCAGCCGCCGCCCGCAACTCGCTTCGATGCGTGACAGACTGGAGACGGTGCGCTCCTTGACACCGGCCTTCATGGCGTCGTGATCACCGTCGTGTTTGAGCAATTCGGCCGACAACTTCAGCTCGCGCTCCGACGCCTGAATCAGCGCCCTAGCCACGCCCTCTACACGCTTGGCATTGGCCGCTTCAGCCAGGGTATGTGCCGCTGCAATCTTGTCGAGACTCCGTCTAAGCAGCCGGCGTTGCCCACTCAGTTCAATGCTCTTGGCGAGCAACGCAGTCCAGGTGAGCAGCGACGCCACGATCAAGCCCACCATGACCGACTTCACCACCCAATCCGCCGACATGAACATGCCCCAGGGCGACAAGTTCTGCGGCAAGGTGGCGCTATGCCCGCCTTCTGCCTCTGCCTCGTCCACGCCGATCGCACCGTCAGACGCTTCAGCGCTGATAGCGTCATCAGCGGCACCTGCAACCGGTTCCAGGGTTTCAGCGTCTGTCACATCAGTCGAGGCCTCGCCTGGGATGGGCTGATTGGCGCCCTGTTCCAGCACCTCACTCGCCTCTTCTATCGCGGGTGACGCAACCGACTCAAGCGCTTCTTCCGCTGTGTCAGCGACAACCGATGCGTCCGGCGGCGCTGGCTCAGCAGGGGCAGCCGATGTTTCCTGGGCTTCAGCCACAGAGATCGCGATCACGATCACGCACAGACACAGCCATGCCGCGAAAAGCCCGGTATTAAGAACAGCGGATACACGCCGTGGCGAAGTGGTTTCTACAGTCGTCATTTTTCTCTCTTGTGGCAAAAATTGAGTCGTCAGAATCGGTTGTGATTGTCGCAGCGGGCAAAGCTCGCGGCACACAGGGCGAGCGATGTAACAACACGATACACCCGCAAGCCTCACATCTGCGGAGCCATAAACCTATCGTAGGCTATGCCTCCATCAGCGCGGGCCGAGGTGCAATGGCAGAGAGGTGGCGTCAAAGACAGCACCCTAGCCTATAAGAAGCCAGACAATCCAACAAGCCACTGCGCACGCGAAACGACACGGTGCAGCGCAGACGCGCCCGTGTTTCAGCGAATCCTCACAGAGGGCTATGTTTATATGACGAATGAAATGACAAAAAGAACAACTTTATCGTCAGTCAGTGTTCAAGCAAGACGTCACTCTCGATGGGCTTTTAATCCAACCTCCCCACTATTTAGCCATGAGTGCGGGCATG
>DOIU01000192.1 GCA_003511825.1 Gammaproteobacteria bacterium
TGGCGACTGTACGGACAGCAGCGCTGGCAGACCGGTAACGGGTTCAACGTGGACACCACCTACGATGACCGTAATGACGCACCCGCTCTTGAGGCGTGGCCACACTTGTCATCCCGTATTAATGCCCATGTCTTTCTCAAAGCAGCATTGCCTGCAGGCATACGGGGTCGTCTTGCTCTCTCCCAAGACACCAGCGACATCCATCATGGCGCAACCGTGTCTCTCACTGCGCAACGCCCCTACCCTCTGAACAACGTCACTGTCATACCATCGATAGGCCTGGCATGGTCAAATGACAAACGGTTTGAACACGTGTTTGCCGTGGACGGATCATTCGAGCCGCAGTCAACGCTCGATACGCACATCGGCCTAAGCATGGTATTCCCCCTGAACCGGCGCATCACCCTAATGGCAAGTGCCCATTGGCACCATTTGGACAATGCAATAACCGATCTTCCCTTCATTGACGAGCAGGCTTGCGTGCGCGCAATGGCTGCTGTGTTGTACCGATTCAAGCCACGCACCCGGGGATTCCACTGAGCTAATACAACAATAACAAAACGGCCCGCGTATCCGAAGAAACGCGGGCCGCTAGTGAGTATTAACGTGTGGGTCTCCAGCTTATATCAAGCGCTGACCCACCCCATGAATCAGTTGACGGGATTTCCGTCCTGGTCGAACAGCTGGCATATCACGGGTTGGTTGTAGTCCGCCCACGATAGGCTCAGGTCCGCATTCCATTCAGTGGCGCTACCGAAGCTATAGCCATTGAAGGTCGCGGTGTTGCCGGCGCTGTCCGACAGCACGAAATTCGTTCTATCTGCTTGCCAGGCGACCTGCACAGCATCGCCACCATTGATCGAGAGCACACCGATGTTTTCATCGTCAGCGCTCTTACTGATGGTGAAAGAGAAACGATTCACAGGCTATGACTCGGCACACGACCAGAAGGTAAAGTCAGTGTCACTTTCAAAGCGTGTGAGGAAGGGTGTTTCAGGATTCTCTTCTACAGGCTCTGGGTCTTCTGCGCCTTGATTACCGTCGTTGCCACCTTCGCCAACAAACTCACCGTCTTGGTTATACAAACCGCAGACCACGGCATCAGCATAATCACCATTGCGCAGGTTCGCCGTCCACTCCACATCGCTGCGGAAGCTATAGTCCGAGAAGGTTGCTTGGCCGGAACCATCCGTTACCGTCAACGTACTCGCATCAACACGCCAGGAGATATCAAAATAGTCCTCTGCTGCCTCGGGATTAAAGCCGAATATACCAATGTTTTATCCGCTACCGTCTTTGCCCAAGATCATTACGATCAGTGCGTCCGGATCGGTGGCAAAACAGGCCCAAAAGTTATAATCCGTCTCGCTCACCAGACGGTTGATAAAGCGGCTTTCGAGATCGCTGCCCGACCCTGATGACCCCTGCCCCTGATAATTTTGTGATGGCACTGATGTGCTGGGTTTCAGGGTACTGCCAGGCTCAGGATCTTGGCTGGTGTCGGTGTCTTGGCCATTATTGTCCGTGTTTTCCACAGGTTGTTCACCATTGGGATCATCCTCGACCGGCGAACTACCTCCACCACCGCCACAAGCCGACAATGCCACGGCAATCAGCAAAAACATCGCTAAACGAAACTTTTTAAGCATATATCCCACTCCCATCGTGTTATGCCATTTCTCAAAAACGTGCGTAGTTGAATGCGGGCAAGTATACCGAGGCATGAACCGCGTTGAGTATTAGTAATTTTTACTACATGTGTGCGAACACACAGCCTGAAATCACCCAAGCCAAAGCAATAAAAACGTCTCAACTCACGCTCAACAAACCCTTAAATTTAAAAATAACAATCACTTAAACGGTAAAAAAAGACATCAATCCACACCAAGGTCTTGCAGTACGTGCTCGGCTAAAGACCGTGAATACGCATTTATTTTTTTATGATGCGGCATCCAACCTTGTAAAAAACGGTAAAAATCCACCCATGCATAGTGAAATAGTTCACGCCATGACTGTTCAATATCAGCGACCTCGAATGGGGATTGGCCTTGATTCAGATAAAAACGTAATTGCGCAAAATAATCGTCTAACAACGCCGATTCATACGCGGCACAGTCATGCTCAGATAAGCAGCTACCGAGCAGGTAGGCGACGTCTTTCATGCCACAGCCGCCTCCAACGTATTGAAAATCCACGGCAGCGACGGCCGTCCCATCGGGCGACAGGCAAAAATTGGCAATCTTCGCATCACCGTGCACAAACGTCTGAAACTCGCACTGCGCGAGCGCCTCGTCGATGGGGCCCGCCGCGCGCTGCAGACGTAGGTCAGTCATCGCGTGCAACTCATCAGGGCGGGTTTGGAGGTGCCAGTAAGTACCGGTAGGCCACAAACCTTCGGGCTTACAACCCATAAATTTTGCATGAAAAGAAGCCAACCAAGATAAACAAGGCCTTATCTCACTAACAGACAGTGACGCTGCCCGCTGACTGAATCCAGCAGCATCCAAGTCCTCCAAGACCAGCAACATACGCTCAGCATCGTGAGCCTGAGCGAAAACCTGCGGGACACGGCAACTAACGTCACATTGAATCGCGTAACCGGCATACCAGTGGCGCTCAACCGCGTAAGAGCGCAGTTTGCGCGCATGAGAACGAGCGGTGTTCCAGCCGCGCGAGTGCACAGACGCGTCAGGCGGCATGACTCGCTTAACAATCACCGACGCCATCGGCGCACCGATCAGGCTAACGCGCTCAATCACGCCATAGCCGCTCCATAAGGACTGCAGCGTTTCTCGTCGCCCGATGCCTTGAGCTTGCGTGGAGGCGATAACAATGTCTTGCCATGGCTGTTGCATGCCCGCCATCTCCAAATCAAAAGCGCCGTAGCATAGCATGTGACCGGGACTGCACCGTTGAAAGCACCTTCCACACACGACCGATGACACCCAATCAATTGACCTCAACGTCAACCACAGGGCAATTAGCTGAATCAAGCAGCCTATGCATCTTTGCACACAAATGTGGCGACATTCGGCATCAAGGCATATACTATCGACTCTATACGCACGAACACGGCGAGGCTTTACCGAGCCTTCACAGCAACTATTGACGCGATTGAACTGACCTTTAGGTAAATCAAGTCACACACAAAGCCGGTATTTCGGAGGAATCGTACATGTCACAGGTTGAGACCACTCTACGCATCACTGACACCGACCGCGACACAGCCCAGAAGGTCCGCTTCGTCACCGCGGCCAGCTTGTTTGATGGACACGACGCGTCCATCAACATCATGCGCCGCATCTTGCAATCCAATGGCGTAGAAGTCATTCACCTAGGCCATAACCGTTCGGTGGCCGAAATCGTCACCGCAGCTCTGCAAGAAGATGTGCACGGCATCGCCATCAGCTCTTATCAGGGTGGCCACGTTGAATACTTCAAATACATGGTCGATATGCTGCGCGAAAATGACGGCGAAGACATTCGCGTCTTCGGCGGCGGTGGTGGCGTCATCATCCCTGAGGAAATACAAGACCTGCACAACTACGGCGTATGCCGCATCTACAGCCCTGCAGACGGACAACACATGGGGTTGAACGGCATGATTCAAGACATGATCGACAATGCAGCCGTAGCCCCCAATACACAAGCCCCAGACTCAACCGAGGCGCTGCAGCAAGGCAACTGGCGTCAACTGGCCCGCGTGATCACCGCGTTGGAAAACGGCACACTCAACGAGAGCACGCGGCAAGCGATACTCACCTCATCCGCTTCGCTGGAACACCCGGTACCCGTGATGGGCATTACGGGCACCGGCGGCTCAGGCAAGTCCTCGCTCACGGACGAAATCATCCGTCGCTTCCGGCTGGATCATAAAGATTCACTCAAAATCGCTATTCTCGCGATCGACCCCACGCGTAAAAAGACCGGCGGTTCACTGCTTGGCGACCGCATCCGCATGAATGCGATCGACCACCCCAATATCTACATGCGCTCTATTGCAACTCGGGATACACGCGGTGAAGTCCCGCCCCAGCTGGCAGACATTATCGCGGCAACACGCATCAGCGGTTTTGATCTCATCATTGTAGAAACACCTGGTATTGGCCAAGGCGACGCAGGTATCGTCCCCCACTGCGACGTCTCCATGTACGTGATGACCCCTGAATTCGGCGCGCAAAGCCAGCTCGAAAAGATTGATATGCTGGACTTTGCCGACATCATCGCCATCAATAAGTTTGATCGCAAAGGCGCGGCAGACGCCCTGCGAGATGTGCGTAAACAGGTACAACGCAATCGCGAAGACTTTTCCGTATCCCCCGACACCATGCCTGTCTTTGGCACGATTGCCGCGCATTTTAATGACAACGGTGTCACCGGTCTCTATCACGAAATTCTCGACCACTTGCAGCAAAAAGGCCTGCAATCGCCCGGCGGTGGCCTGCTGGCCGTGGGTGAGCGGGCATCCACCGAAACCACGGTGATCGTGCCGGCCAACAGACAACGCTATTTGGCTGAAATCGCCGAAACGGTTCGCGACTATAAGAAAACCGTGGCAGAACAGGCTCGCATCGCCCGTGAGCGCCAACAACTCATCGAAAGTCGCCGCATGCTGCTTGAGAGCGGTGCCGACGCCCCCGGTGACTTGGATGACCTCATCACCGACCGCGACAAGCGCCTGGATTCGCGCGCACAAAAACTGCTCGACATCTGGCCCGATGTGAAAGCGAGCTATGCCGGCGACGAGTACGTGGTCAAAATCCGTGATCGCGAGGTCCGCACCAACCTGATCAGAGAAACGCTATCCGGGACCAAAATCCGCAAAGTCGTTCTGCCCGGCTATGAAGATCACGGCGAATTACTGAAATGGCTGTTGCTCGAAAACGTACCCGGCAGCTTCCCGTATACCGCTGGTGTATTCGCGTTTAAGCGCGAGGGTGAAGACCCGACGCGCATGTTCGCGGGCGAAGGCGATGCCTATCGGACCAACCGCCGCTTTAAGCGGGTGTCGCAGAACTTTGAGGCCAAACGCTTATCCACCGCGTTTGATTCCGTGACGCTCTATGGGCAGGACCCCGATCCTCGCCCCGACATCTACGGCAAAGTGGGCAACTCCGGGGTATCCATCTGTACCGTGGAGGATATGGATATCCTTTATGACGGTTTTGATCTCTGCAACCCCAACACCTCGGTCTCCATGACCATCAACGGACCAGCGCCGACGATTCTGGCGTTCTACTTTAATAGCGCCTTGCGTCAGCAGCTGCAGCGCTTTGAAGACGAGAACGATCGTAAGCCTACCGATGAAGAAATTGAGAAAATAAAAGCCTGGACCCTGTCCAATGTCCGAGGCACCGTCCAGGCAGATATCCTCAAGGAAGACCAAGGCCAGAACACTTGCCTGTTCTCCACCGAGTTCAGCCTCAAGATGATGGGTGATATCCAGGAGTACTTCGTACAAAACAACGTGCGCAATTTCTACTCTGTCTCTATCTCGGGCTATCACATTGCTGAGGCAGGCGCCAATCCTATCAGTCAACTCGCCTTTACCCTGGCCAATGGCTTTACGTATGTGGAGTCTTATCTCGCTCGTGGCATGCACATTGACGACTTCGCGGCCAACTTGTCGTTCTTCTTTAGCAATGGGATGGACCCGGAATACACCGTCATGGGTCGTGTTGCGCGCCGCATTTGGTCCACCGCGATGCGCTTTAAGTACGGCGCCAATGAACGCAGCCAGAAGCTGAAGTACCACATCCAGACGTCGCGTCGATCACTGCACGCCATGGAAATGGATTTCAACGATATACGCACGACCCTGCAAGCCTTGATCGCGGTTTACGATAACTGCAACTCCCTGCACACCAATGCGTATGACGAGGCTATCACCACACCCACCGACGAATCAGTGCGCCGTGCGCTCGCGATTCAGTTGATCATTAACAACGAGTGGGGCTTGAGCAAAAATGAAAACCCCAACCAAGGGAGTTTTATTGTTGAGGAGCTGACGGACTTGGTCGAAGAGGCCGTGCTGCGAGAATTCGAAAACATCTCTGATCGCGGCGGTGTATTGGGTGCAATGGAAACCGGTTATCAACGCGGAAAAATACAAGAAGAGTCCATGTACTATGAGCACAAAAAGCACGACGGCTCATTGCCCATCATCGGCGTCAACACTTTCCTCAACCCGAATGCGAACGAGCAAGATTTGGAAATTGACCTCGCACGCTCCAGCGACGAAGAAAAGCAAAGTCAGCTGCGGCGTTTGGCAGACTTCCATGACCGCCATCACGACCAAGCCTTAATTGCCATCGAGCGTGTCAAACAAGCCGCGATCAACAACGAAAACATCTTTGCGGAGTTGGCCAACGCGGTAGCCCATTGCTCACTCGGGCAACTCACTGACGCGCTGTTTGAAGTCGGCGGCAAATACCGGCGCAATATGTAACAGGTTTCGTGGACAGGGGCGCGCCAGCGCCCCGCCTAGATTCTGGCGAGCGTCAGCCCTGGCGCTTACGCATCAAGCCCTCTTGAATGGTCGTGGCGATCAAACGCCCTTGCTGATCAATAAAACTGCCACGCGACAAACCGCGCGCACCCGACGTCGAAATCGGGACACACTGGTAATACAGCCAATCATCAGCTTTGACCGGTTGGTGATACCAAATGGAATGATCGATGGTCGCCAAGGAAAAGTCCCGCATAAACTCAGACTTCGTCGGAAAACGATAGCCATGCGGCAACAGCGCTGAAAACAGCAAGCCGTAATCCGACACATAAGCCAGCACTTCCCGATGCAAATCGTCATCTTCGGGCAAGGGCTTATTGGACTTCACCCAAAAAGACAGGATGTTCTGATCTTGTTGGGCACCCGAGGCCTGGTATGTCAGATCAAATGCATGGGTGGGGCGAATTTTATCGTCACGTGGCT
>DOIU01000415.1 GCA_003511825.1 Gammaproteobacteria bacterium
GGCATTGCCGGTCGATGTGCGGGGAGAGTATATGTTTATGGTCGGGCTGGCCAACCTCACCATCGGCAAGAATGACACACGCGGTGTGCTGGAGCTGATCGAGGACGACGAAGAGTTTGATGACGATGCGTTCGTCAATGCCCGCGGCGCGTTTTACTTGAAAGGCAAGATCAAAGGTAAATACCTGGTGACAGCCCAGCTCGATACGCGCGAGGAAGCGTTCCGAGATCTGGACGATCAACTGCGGCGTCGGGACCGCACGGCACTGCTGCGTGAACTCGATCCCGAGCGCTATTACCCGGTGTATGGCGATGATTCTACCGCTTATGCCGATGTCGATACCCAAGGCGCCTATTATGTGCGCGTGGATTGGGACAAGTCGCGCGCCTTGTGGGGGAATTTCAATACCGATCTGACGGCCAATGAATTTGCCCATTACAGCCGCACGCTCTATGGCGCGCAGCTGGTCTATCGCAAGCCCGAGCTGACTGCTTACGGCGATCATAAGCATGTATTGTCGGGGTTTGTCTCGGAGGCGCAGAGTGCCTCATCGCACAATGAGTTTCAGGCAACAGGCGGCAGCTTGTATTACCTGCAGCAACAAGACATCGTTACCGGTTCAGAGAAGATCTGGATCGAGATTCGCGAGAGAGACAGCACGCAGGTGTTGGAGCGCTACGCGCTGCGGCCGGGTGTTGACTATGACATCGATTATTTCCAGGGGCGGATTATCCTCTCCCGACCTTTGTCGCAGATCGCGCGCAGCGTCGCGCCTGCCATTATCCAAGACGAGCCTCTGCAGGGTGATTCGGTCTTTATGTTGGTGGACTACGAGTACGTACCGACGGCGTTCAGCTTTGACAATGTCGTCGCTGGTGTGCGCGGGAAAACCTGGGTAGGGGATGCGTTAGGCATTGGCGCGACGCTGGTGGACGAAGAGCGGGATGCACAAGACTACGCCTTGCAAGGCGTTGATCTGACCTATCGTCTCGGTCGTGGCAGCTACGTGAGTGGTGAGTTTGCACAAAGTGAAGCGAGCCAGGCCAGCAGCGGTTTCAGTTCTGCGGATGGTGGCTTGACCTTCGCTCCCACCGCTGCTTCTGCGGGTGACACGCGTGAAGGCGATGCGGTCGGTGCTGAGGTCCAGCTCGATCTGGCTGAGATGTCCGACAATCGCCATCAGGGCGATGTGCGTGCCTGGTATAAGGACCGCGATGCCGGCTTCTCATCGTCTCGCGATGATCGTGGCAATGACACGCGTGATCGCGGCGTCCATGCGCGCTGGCGACCGATCGATGCTGTGCAGCTGTCGGTGCGCAGCAAACAGCTCGACACGGGTGAGGACGATTCGCGCACCACGCACAGCGTGCAGATTGATAGCGACATCACCGAAAAGCTGGCCGCTGGGCTGGAAGTCCAGCGTAGCGAGCGCATCCGTGCCGGCGGCCCCGAAGAAAATGCAACTCTGGCAGGCGGGCGCATCACCTACCGCTTTCTGGCAGACACACAGCTCTACGCCAAGGCACAGTCGCAAGTGGCAGCCAATGACGCCTATAGCGACAATGATCAATATGCCCTCGGTGTGAATCATCGCCACAGTGAGAGCCTGAGCTTCGGCGGTGAAGCGGTAACGGGGGATCGGGGCGACGGTTTGATTGTGGGGATGGACTACCGCGTATCGCAGCGGGCGGGCATGAGCGTGTCGGCAGGTTTTGGCGATCAGGCCGACAGTTTGGTCACGGCCGACTACACCCTAGAAAACGGGCTCAACCTCTACGGCAGCTTCGCGCGCACGGAAGCCGACAATCAGCCCGAGAAAACCAGCTACACCTTAGGGCAGCGCAAAGCCTTCGGTAACAGGCTTGAGGTGTTTGCTGAGAACCAGCTCAGTGATAGCGACGCCCAAACAGGGCTGACGCATGTGTTCGGTATTGACTACAACCTCAGCCGTTCGACTGGGCTTGAATTTTCCTTGCAGCGTAGCACCATCGAGCAAACCGACGCGGATGATATCTCACGGCATGCAGCGACAGCCGGTATTTATGTTCGCCGCGATCGCACGCGCTTGTCGACACGCTTGGAGTATCGGCGAGACCGCTCGGCCATTGACAGCACGCAGTGGCTCAGCGTCAGCGCCTTTGAGTGGAAGCAAACGCGAGACTACCGCTGGCTGGGACGCTTGCACTATTCCATCACCCGCGACGATAACGACGACACCGACTTGGCGCGCTTTACCGAGGCGAGTGTCGGCTTTGCCTATCGTCCAGCATTGCATGATCGCTTTAACTGGCTGAGCCGGGTCACGTGGCTTGAAGACTTACCAACCATCGGGCAGGACGCCAGTGCAGTGGATGAGCGTGCCTGGGTATTGGCCACCGAGGGTGCTTATGCGCTGACCTCGCGCTGGGAAGTCGGCGGTAAGCTAGCCGGCAAGCGCGCCGAGCTGCGACAACAGCGTGGAGAAGGCTCGTGGTATTCGGCCGATACACGCTTCTACGCCGCGCGCTTGCGCTACCATCTGATCAAGCATTGGGATGCGTTTGGGGAGTATCGTTGGTTG
>DOIU01000542.1 GCA_003511825.1 Gammaproteobacteria bacterium
GTCAATGGGGTCCACTTCATGTTCCGGTCGCTCGAGGACCGCACACTCTTCAGCTAATTCAGTAATTGTTCATCAAACAACTTGTTTCGCAACCTATTGGACACGTCATGAAAGAAATAAAGGGTATCAACCACATTGGACTTCGAGTAACAGACCTCGACGGAGCACGCGCGTTTTATTCGTCACTCGGGTTTGAGTTTGTTGAAGGCCCTATCGGCCCTGAACCGGTAGCGATTATGGAGCACCCGTGCGGTGTGAATATCAATTTCATCTTGAATGCCGACTCAGGCATTCCCAACAACATCCTCATGGATGTTCCGGAGCGTCACCCCGGCTATACTCATATAGCCCTTGATGTCTCCGGCATAGAAGCGGTAGAAGCCAACCTCAAACGCCTGGAAATCGCGATTACTGAAGGCCCTATTACGTTACCCAACGGGGGGATCATGCTGTTTATCCGAGACCAGGATAGAAATGTGATCGAGTTTCACCAGTCACCATCTTAGTTAAGCCACTAGTAACTGCCTGCCTCTCACTGAAGGCCTAGGCCATCCCTCTAGAGCGCAATGGCAAAAGCTTGTGGATGGCAATCAACACTCGCCACTCATCGTGGTTAACTTTTTTTGTCTCAGAGAAACGGCGGATAATGCGATAGTGGACGAATCGCTTTCGGGCGAGGAAGCATTCTCTCTTTATGCAAAAACAAGCGTACCCAAGGGCTCTGAGGTCGGCGGGCAGTTTTTATTGCGAGGTGCTGTTGAGGCGGACTTTATCGGCGAGGGTTTAGGGAATTGGCATATCATCGCCATCGGCCACTACCCAAAAAGAAGTAACTTTATGGAATTGCTTATTGATTCTGATTACCAAAAAGCATTTAAGTACCGACAAGCCGCTGTAGAGAGTCAACGCGTGTTCTTTGTCGATGCAATGTAAAACGTCGCAAAATACGTTCTAACTGAGGAATTCACAATGCTTACTGTAAACATCAGCGCTTGCATTGATGCGCCCCCGGAGAAAACCTGGGAAACCCTATCTGATCTAGAGAGTATTTCGTTATGGTCAGAGCCTGTGGTCTCCTCTCGATGTATTAGCAGGGATAAACGCGGACTAGGAGCTGAAAGGGTATGCCAACTCAGCAACAATGTAATGATCACCGAGCGCTGGACCTCATGGATAGAGGGAGAGTCCTATACCTACGAAGGGTTTAACCTACCGCTGGTGAAGTCGGCGAGAAATACGTGGTCCTTGAAGCCGGACAACGGAAAGACTCTTTTAAAAACATATTCTGAGATAGTCCTCAAAGGTGGCCCTGCAGGTAGGCTGCTGGAACCCCTTATGTGGGTGATATCCGCTCGAATAGGTGCGAATTCACTCGCCGCTTTTAAGTACTTGGTAGAAAACGGGGAACCCTATAAAGGTAAACACTCGTACCTCCCGCGCGTACCATCGAGTTGTTAAGCACAACTAACGTCCCCGGTCTTTTGGCAATAACGATCGGCCAGCTGGACTAGTGGCACTCTTTACGTAAGAGTTTATAGATGCAATTCAAGCGCGCGCATAGTCTCACCCGTGGCGGTTGCGCGCTGGCGGCCTTGCTCGGTCAGCTGCCGCATCTGCTCGCCGTTGCAACTCAGCCAGTCGTCCTGTTGGCGGAGGATATCCCGTTGGGACCAGTCCGTGGATTCGTGCCGAAAATAGATGTTGTTGCCCCCTTCTCGCAGCGCGTCCAGCAACGCTTGCTGAGCTGCGGC
Source organism: Gammaproteobacteria bacterium (assembly GCA_003511825.1). Lineage (GTDB taxonomy): Bacteria > Pseudomonadota > Gammaproteobacteria > Granulosicoccales > Granulosicoccaceae > UBA7957. The sequence continues at coordinate 1,752 of DOIU01000542.1, forward strand.
ATTAAAGGAGAGGCCGGTTAGCATAAGCAGTAAGGTGACGTGGCGTAAAAGTCTGATCGATAGCGTCTTCATCTGTACGTCCTCCTCAGTGGGCGTGGACAATGAACGCCCAGGGCCGTCGTCTGCCCTGAGTATGTTCAGAGCAGTATACAGACGTTAGGTCGCAGAGCGGTGTTTCACCGCATCAGTTCATAGGGGATGAACAGCGCCAAATCTTGCCAAAACCACAGCAATACGGCGGTGAGCAGCATGATCACGGCGAAGGGGATGGCGCCCCGTGCGACCTCCGGCAAGGTGGCTTTCCCCACGGCTTGGATCACAAACAGATTCATACCTACGGGCGGCGTGATCAGCGCGGTCTCAATCAATACCACAAAAAAGATCCCGAACCAGATCGGGTCGATACCGATATTCAATACGGCGGGTAACAGCACCGGCACCATTATCAACAGCATCGAAAGACTCTCAAGAAAGAATCCCATCAGCAATAACACGCCACCAATAGCCAGCATAAACAACAGGGGTGTCGAGATGTTCTCGGCCAAGAACTGACTGATCGATTGCGGGATTAAATAGAGGGTGATGGCATAGGAGAAGACCTTCGCTGCGGCGACAATAATTAAAATCATCACGCTGGTTTTGAGCGAACCTTCAACGGCTGCCTTGAGTTTTTCCCAGCTCATGCGGCCCATGGCGAAGGTCATGATCAGTGCCATCACAAACCCCAAGCCGGCGCTCTCGGAAGGGGTGGCTATGCCGGCATAGATCGAACCCACAATGCACGCTGCCAACAGTAGTGTCGGCAGTGCCAGCAGCGAGGTTTTGCGGCGTTCGGCCCACGTGGCTCGGGCGACCGCTTGATACTTGCCAGACAACTTGGCATAGCCGATCCCGTAGACAATAAACAGGGAAGCGAGGAACAAGCCCGGTCCGATACCGGCGAGGAACAGCGTCGGGATGGAGCTCTCCGAAATCACCCCATAGAGAATCAAGGGGATCGACGGTGGAATCAAAATGCCCAGTGTGCCCCCGGCAGCCAACATGCCCAGCACAAACGGCCGGTCATAGCCGCGCCGCGTCATTTCCGGGATAGCGACGGTGCCGATGGTGGCCGCCGTGGCGACCGACGAGCCCGAAATCGCTGAAAATAAAGTACACGAGAGAATGGTGGCCACGCCGAGCCCACCGGGCCAATGGCCTACCCAGCTCTGCACGGCCGCATAGAGGTCGCGACCGACGCCGCCTTTGAGCAGCACATTCGACATCAACAGAAACATGGGTACAGCGAGCAGCTCAAAGCTGTCCATCGACCCATGCAGTCGCTGCGGTACCGCGACCAACGGCAGGCCCTTCAAGGCGAGCAACACCACACCCAAACCACCCAAGGCAAAGGCAACGGGAATACGCAACAGCAAGAGCGCCAGCAGCGCGACCAGAATCAACACCGCTTCCATCAGTGCGCGTCCTCGGCAGACGAGTTTGCCTCAGTCGGCGCCCACACCCGAAACAGCTGGACCACGCCTTGTAACATCAGCAACACGCCGCCGACCCAGACAGGCGCATGGGTGAGCCACTTCGGCGGCGCCAAATAGGTATCGGTGGTGTGTCCGGCCAGTGTGGCTTTTAGCCAGAGTGGAAAGCCGTAAAACACCGTCACACCCATAAACAGCAGCAGCACGGCAATCGCCAAGGTTTCGGTGATGCGGCGCCCGAGAGTGCCGGGGTTGCGAAATGCGACATCAATGGTAATCATTTCGCCGTGCTTAAAGACATAGGCAGTCCCTAAGTAAACCACCCAGACTTGCACTATACGGCTCACTTCATCCACCCAAATGGTGGGGGCGTTAAAGACGTAGCGCATCACCACTTCAAAGGTGATGAAAAAGCCTATGGCCACAAGGCCCCACGCGCAGAGCTTGCCCGAGAATTCAGACAGACTATCAACGCTGCGGATAAAGACGTGTAAGGCGGTGTTCACAAACGTTGCCTACCTTCGAATCAAGCACAGAGGCGACAACAATGCCGCCTCTGTGCTGATGAACGAGAACTGCTGGGCGCTGGTTTACTTGGCGGCGGCGACAGCGGCCACTGCAGCGGCGCCGACGTCACCGGTTTCTTTGACGAAGCGATCAATCACGCCAGCGGTGGCTTCTACCCATTGCGCGCGTTCGTCATCGCTCAAGGCAACGACCGTCATCTTGCTCTGCATCTCCTCAACGATCTCAGCTTCTTGGCGGTAAATGTCGTCGCGGAGCTGTTGCTCTACCTCCCTGGCAGCGGCATCGATGATGGCTTTGTGCGCGTCTGAGAGACCGTCATAAAAGTCTTTGTTCATCACCGCGACGAACTCGATCGCGCTGTCATAGGTTAAGGTCATGTGATCCATGACTTCAAACAGCTTGCGTGACTTCACGGCAGACGCACCCGTCATACCGACATCCACTGCCCCTTGTTGGTAAGCGAGAAACTGCTTGGAACCTGACATCAGCGTGGGCGCGCCGCCCAAGGCCTCCACCGTCCAGCCATGGACTTTGCCGTAGGTGCGGACCTTTTGGCCCTTGAGGTCGGCCGGTGAACGAATCGCCGCATCATTATTCAGGTAAATATTGCGGCCGAATGCCTGCCACCACAGCACGTGGTTGTTGGTTTCTTTGAGAATAGCGCCGTCCAGCGCAGAGCGCATGTCAGAGCCGGGTGCCACCGATTGCCGAATATGGGCCTCATCGGAAAAGATAAAGGGGATGGCCACTACATCCACCGCCGGTACGGAGCCCGCAAAGCGCCCCAAAAATGCAGATCCGGCCTCAACCGCGCCCGAGCCCACGGCACCGGGTACCTCTTTATCTTTGAACAACTGCGCGGAGGGGAACAGCTGCACCTTCAGCTCGCCACCGGACTTCTCCTCGACAATTTTTGCAAACTGCTGCCAGTTCTGCCCCAGCGAATGCGTTTCGGGTAGCTGCAGCGTGACCCGAATCGTAGTGGCGCCCCATGCGGAAGCACTGAGTGTTAAGAGGGCCGCCGCCAGCGTGCCGATGATGCGTGTCTTCATAGATATCCCCCGATGTCTCTGTCTGTGGCCATACGGCTCTTTTTGCGATCTCGTCGATGACCGTTGGCTGCGTGTGATCGCTGTTTGCGCAAGCCTGACACGGATTGTAACCCGGACGCCCAGGGACAGTGCAAGCAGAAACCGCCGTCCGGCGTTCTTGAACAGCAGACGCGCCGCACAGTGACGGTACGGCGCAGGTGATCTTACCGAAGTGGCGGAGCCGAAAGCGACATGCGGGAACACCCTTCGGCAGAATAGCAGGGTGCCGGGGCGCTCATTGGCAAAGCGCAGCGATACCGCTGCCAGAAGCGGCGACAGACCGTCACCGCACGATGGCAATTGACCCGATGCGCATCGGGTCCGCCCACGTTATGACAAGGGAATACGGATTTTTTGCCCCGGGTAAATCAGGTCCGGATCCTTGATCACTTCACGATTGGCCTCAAAAATCTTCGGGTAATCCATGGCGTTACCTAAATATTTCTTTGCAATCGCAGACAGCGTGTCACCGGACTGAATTTCGTAGTACTCCACCTTCTGCTGCGCAGCAGGGGCCTGAACACCGTCAATATTCACTTCGGATACGCCTTGAACATTCCCTGCCATCAGCACGGCTTTTTCCAAGGCCTCGGCACTCTCGGCGGTGCCACTCAGAGAAACCACACCATCCTTGACAGCGACATCCAGGCCCTCGATACCCGGATTGTCTTCCTCAATCAATGATTTGATTTTCGTCGGCGCCTCATCTTCATTACCGAACAATTTTTTACCGAGATTGGATGCAAAATCGAGAAGCCCCATAGTCATTCTCCTGTGATTGGACTGCTGTTGAAAACGATTGTGAAAACTACGAACACCGATTCTATTCGACTTCGGCCCGTTTGTGACGGAGACACAAAAAAGTCACAAATGAAGACCATCTCCATGAGGCGTAGAACTTGCCAGTGATGCCGCCCTGTTGCACGTCAGCATGCAGTGACGTTTGCGCACGACTGTTCGTTATTTTTTGGGGGCTGATGTGTTTTCGCTCGGTTGGCACCGAGCCCAGGCTAATGCCGTGCGCGGCGAGCGAGTTCCTTTTTGGTTGCGCCCAAAAAGGAACCAAAAATGCGCTTTGGTGGTTGTGATTAAAACCGGGTTTATTCTGCGGGCTTAAGGTAGAAGAAATATCTATCATTGCCTGGCCCGCAGACTGGATCGGTGTTGAATGAAAGTTACCGATCTCGGGATTCATCTGAGGCTTCAGTAAGTACTTTTTGCCCGGCTGATGACTGTGCCGCGTACAGGTTTCCAACAGTTTCGACGAACTAATCTGCGGGCCGCTGCACACTGTGAAATTTCTCGGACCTGCAGCCCGCGGAACATTCCACTCAATCCCGTACACCCCCCAAAAGCGCGTTTTACCCCATTCGGGGCACACGTGGTGACTTTTCCGCGCAAGGAAAAGTTGCTCTCTCGTGGCACCGGCTGCCGGTGAGAACCAGCAAACCATCACGAGCGAAAATGCCGCTACTCACATTAGGTATGTGGCGCTGTTGAATATTCGCGAGGCTTCAGTAAGTACTTTTTGGCCCAGCTGATGATTGTGTGATGTGCAGGTTTCCAACACAGCTTCGACGATCAAATCTGCGGGCTGCTACGCACTGAGAAATTTCTCGTATCTATAGCCCGCGGAAACTCCCACTCAATTTCATACAAACCCCAAGAAGCGCGTTTTACCCCATTCGGGGCACACGTGGTAACTTTTCCGCGCAAGGAAAAGTTGCTCGCTCGCGACACCGACGGTTGGTGAAAACCAGCGAGCCGTCACGAGCGAAAATAGTCACTCCATTGGGATGTGACGCTATTAAACATTAACCAGATTTCGGTCGTTACAAAACGGGGGTGTTCGACACCGTTCGCGCCACGAGCGAAACTTTAAAGATTCATCGACCCCTGATTACCCCCCCCAGCACCTCTCCTGATACCCCGATCCCCACACGCGTCGTCAACGCATTAATCGCAATACCATGGATCATCGCGTCAACCGAGGTACAGCAATCACTGAGCACGCTGACGGTGTAATGCTCCGCCTGCTTGGACAGTGCCGTGTGCGTGACGCAGTTCTGCGTCATCATGCCGCCGAGCAAGAGCCGCTTGATGCCGCGCTCTTGCAAGTCGGCGTGCAGTGTCGTCTGTTCAAAACTGTCTGCGAATTGTTTGGTGATGGTGTGCGCGTCCGGCGCGGCGCGCTGAATCGCCGAGTGCAGATCGACACCCGGGGTGCCCGAATTAAAAAAGGGCGCTTCGCCTTTAGCACTGTCGGCCACATGCTGGACTAGGATGATCGGTACCTGGCTCGCTCGCGCCCGTTGCAGGGTGGCGAGTGTGTGAGTCAGTGTGTTGTCGGTATTCCACAGCGGGAAGCGGCCATCGGGGAAGTAGTCGTTCTGCACATCAATCAGGATCAACGCCGTATCAGCGGATGGGTTCATGGTTTAGCTCTCAGGTCACAACAAGGAAGGACAGTGTGCCGAGCGCGGGGATGACGAGCGCGTGTCAAAAATGACATAATCAAGGTTGTTTCGGACACGAGTGCGCTGACATGCCTGTCCCATCGGTGCCTGCTAAATCGATTCGCGTTGCTATCCTGCAGTATCCGGAGTCTTCTGTGTCGGGTGCCTATGGATTGCTCGAATTGTTGCAGACGGCGAATCGCGTTAGTGAAGCGCGTGGCGTCGATGTGCATTTTGCGCCGACCCTTATCTCCAGCGATGCCATTGACGACACCTCCCATCCGCATCTTGACTATGCACTCGTGCTGTTGCCGCCTGGGTCGCGATCCAGCTGCGCGTTGCCAACCTCGCCAGCGTTACTGGATTGGTTGCGGCAGCAACACGGCCGAGGGGCACTGTTGGCGTCGGCGTGCGCCGGTGCGTTTATTCTGGCGCGGACGGGGCTTGCCGATGGCAGAGCGCTCACCACCCATTGGGCGTTGGCCAAGGATTTACAAGCGGAGTGCCCCGCGGTACGGGTGCAAGCAGATGATATTTTGCTGCAGGATGGTGATGTGCTCTCTGCGGGCGGTGTGATGTCGTGGGTCGATCTCGGCTTGGAAATCGTTGCACAGTTTTCGGGGCCGAGCGTGATGCGCGAGTTGGGTAAAATCCTCGTGGTGGATACCGGGCCGCGCGAGCAGCGTTACTACCGACAATTCAGGCCCGCACGCCATCACGGTGACGCGGTTATTCTGCGCTTGCAGAATACGCTGGAAGCGGCGTATGCGAGCCCGATCACTGTTGCTCAACTTGCTGAGGCCGCTTGCTTGAGCGAGCGCACACTGCTGCGCCGTTTCGTGAAAGCGACGGGGCTAAAGCCAAAGGATTATTTGCAGCGCGTGCGTGTGCAGAAAGCATGCGATCTTCTGGAGGGCGGCAATGCCCCGTTTGAAACCGTTGCCCGGCAGGTAGGCTATGAGGATGTGGGGGCTTGTAGAAAAGTGTTTGTTAAGATCATGGGGCTGACACCCCGCGACTTTAAAAAGCGGTTTGCCGCCGCACCGGTGTCTACTCAAGGCCTGCGCCAACCATGACTGGCCCTAAGGAACGATTCATCCCGCCGCAAATTCGCACCTATTGTGAACGTTGCCTATTGACGGCAGTGCCCAAGAACGCGCGTGTACTGTTGCACCAACACGGCAAGATGCGCCTCGGGCCAGAAAAACCCTGGATGCCGTTTAAGGCAGAGCAAACCCTGTCTGCGACTGAGCCGGCCTTTTGCTGGCGAGCAACGTTCACCATGGCCCGGATCATTCCTGGG
>DOIU01000006.1 GCA_003511825.1 Gammaproteobacteria bacterium
TGTCCTTTGGTGTGCGCTCCATTTTCGGTGGCGTGGTCCAGCCGATTTCAGATGACTTGTTTGCCGGCAGCATCGATGTCTTCTCGCTCTCGATCGCTCTGCAAAACCTGATCTGGGGGCTGGCCCAACCCGCCTTTGGCATGGTGGCCGACAAATACGGAGACCGTCGTGCGTTGTGGCTGGGGTTCTGCTGCTATGTCCTCGGCATGTCGGTAACAATTCTGGGGACCAGTGCATTCTCACAGCACCTGGGCGCGGGCGTGTTGGTCGGCATGGGGATTTCAGGGACAGCCTTTGGTGTTGTGCTGGCCGCGGTCGGAAGGGCCGCTCCAGAGGAAAAACGCCCCTTCTATCTTGGCGTCACCTCCGCACTCGGCTCGACCGGGCAAGCCGTGCTGCCCCTGGTCGTTGCATGGCTCATCACCTGGCTTGACTGGCGTCTCACCCTCGCGGCCGTTACCGGCATCTTGGCGTGTATGGCGCTGTGCATTCCCATGCTCACGAAAAACACATGCACCGTAGCATCGGCGAACAACACCCTGGACATCACCACCACAGTACAGCGCGCCTTTCGCTATCCCAGTTATGTCCTGCTGTGCTTTGGTTTTTTTGTGTGCGGCTTTCATTTGGCCTTTATCACCGCACACCTCCCTAACTTTGTGCAAAACTTTTGTGTGTCACCGGCATCCGCAACAGAACTGCGCGCCTTGGGGTTGCAAGCGCTCGCCTTAGCCGGGCTCGCGAACATTGGCGGCACGCTGGCTGCCGCTTGGATCGGCGACCGCGTACCTAAGCCGTTTGTCTTATCGATGATTTACGCGTTGCGCGCGTGCATTATCCTCGCATTTATTGCCCTACCGGTGACACCCACGTCCGTCATGGTGTTTGCACTGTTGATGGGCGTCCTCTGGTTATCCACCGTGCCGCTCACCAGTGCGCTGGCGTTGGTGATGTTCGGCCCCCGTGCGATGGGGACCTTGTTCGGCTTTGTCTTTCTCAGCCATCAGCTCGGCAGTTTTGTGGGCGTCTGGCTCGGTGGCCTGATGTTTAGCCGATACGCCAGCTATGACCACATGTGGTACCTCGCCATCGCGCTGGCCATACTGTCGTCCGTCGCTCACTTGCTGGTGGAGGAGCGCGAAGCGCCGCCGGACTATTGTGCTGAGAGGTCATGATCTCGGTCTGCGCCGCCCCATAGGTCTAGCGCGCTGGGATAAACACCATCCCCTCCTATCAACTGGCTCATAAGAATTGGCTCGCCAGAGTGAACGTTTGGCGCTATCGGGACTCTATCTCGACGAACCCTGGTGTGCGCCATAGGACGCTTTCTTATGAATACGGTTGTCGTGAACAGAAACGCATTGGCCTGGTCGCTATTGAGCTTGCGGCTTGGTGTGTTCATCGTGATGGCGATGTGGACGCTGAACAAGTTCCTCAATCCCGCCTCAACTGCGAGAGTCTTCGAGGTGTTTTACGGCTTCCCCGGGCTCAGCGTCATCGCTTCGAACGCCATCGGGATACTGCAGGGTCTGGTCGTTATTGCATTTTTGATTGGGTTTAAAAAGCGCGGAGCCACGGCGATCATTCTTTTAATGCATCTGGTCTCTACGGTAACCTCGTTCCCACGCTACCTCGACGCCTGGACGAGCCCGAACCTACTGTTCTTTGCGGCATGGCCGATGCTCGCCGCTATTGTCGCCCTGTATGTACTGCGCGATCACGACACACTCTTCTCCATCGACAGCAAGGTCTCAAACGCGCCGCCGTCGGACGCTACGCCTGAGCCCGGACTTGAAGGCTGACAGATCTCCCGATGTGCCAAATGCGTGTCCTGGTGTGACCAGAATTGGCGTCGCTTCGCCGGTTTTCGTGCGCGAATAGGGCTTGCGATTACACCGACGTGGTTGACGATGCAGAGGGGGTCGCCCACGCCAAGGCCTGCTCCAGGCGATCATTACCCCAAAAGAGTTCCTCCCCCACCAAGAATGAGGGCGCACCAAAAATGCCGCGCGCCACGGCCGCTTCCGTTTGTGCACGCAGTTGCGCTTTTGCGGGCGCGGACTGCGCCTCTGCAAGTATCAAGGCGGGGTCTTCATCAGACGACGCCAGGCAGGACGCCAACACTGCGGGATCGGCGATGTCGCGATCTTGCGAAAAATTGGCCTGGTAAACCGCGCGCACGAAGTCAGGCAACCAGGGCGCGGTCGCGTAACGGCAGGCCACCCGCGCTGCCAGCAAGCCGTTGCGCGGAAAATCCGAGGGACGCTGCAAGGGAATACCCCTGGCGGCGCACACCCGCTCCAAGTCTCGCCACATATAACGCCCCATCACCGGGTACACATTAAACGGCGAATCGTTCCAGCCTTGCGCTTGAAAGATCGGCCCGAGCAAAAACGGCCGCCAAACAATATTCACATCGCGCGCCTCGGCAAGCGCCTCAATGCGCATCGCCGCTGGGTAAGAGTACGTACTCGCAAATTCAAACCAAAATTCAATATCCATCACCGTCCCCGTTGCTTAAACACACTTCTCTAACAGATTTTTCAGTACCTGTTTGCCCTCGGGCCAGTCACCTAACCCTGAGCTAGCATTGAT
>DOIU01000438.1:0-409 GCA_003511825.1 Gammaproteobacteria bacterium
TTTTACCGGCGATTATTTCCTATATTGCGTTGGTTTATATCGTCCATTTAGAAGCCATGAAGTTGGGCCTCAAAGGCCTGAAAAAGCCCACCACCACGCTCACCGTGGCACAGCGTCTGTCTAACTTTTTGCTGGGCTTTTTGTTCATGGCGGTGCTCTCAATCATCGTCTACTTTGGTCTGGGGTGGGTGAAGGTCGCCTTCCCAGATATGACATTTGGCACCGTGGTCGCACTTTTTCTCACGGCCTATCTCCTGCTTCTGCGCGTCGCCGCCAAGCGTCCGGACCTCGCATTGGATGACCCCAATTCGCCCTTGGAGGTGTTGCCTCGCGCCTGGGATGTTGCGGTAACGGGCTTTCACTTTTTGTTGCCCATCGTGGTGCTGATTTGGTGCATCCTGATTGAGCG
>DOIU01000438.1:750-1087 GCA_003511825.1 Gammaproteobacteria bacterium
TTGTCGCCAACCCTGTCTGCGTATTGGGCCACCGTCGCCATGATCACCATCGTGCTGACGCAGCGCCCGCTCAAAGCCTTGTTTCGACGCGAATCCAGCGTGCTGCGGAGTCTGCGCGAAGGCTGGGATGACTTCTTCAATGGCATGATCGCGGGTGCGCGCAATATGATCGGCATTGGTGTCGCCACAGGCGCTGCGGGCATTATTGTGGGCACTGTCTCGCTCACGGGCGCACACCAAGTGGTCGGCGAATTTGTCGAATTCCTGTCCGGTGGCAGCCTGATCGGCATGTTGTTCCTGGTGGCGGTCATGAGTTTGATCCTGGGCATGGGCCTGC
>DOIU01000438.1:1415-5056 GCA_003511825.1 Gammaproteobacteria bacterium
GCCTGCCGACCACGGCCAACTACATTGTTGTGTCGTCGCTGATGGCGCCTGTGATCGTCAGCGTCGGCGCGCAGTCCGGGCTGATCGTACCGCTCGTCGCCGTGCACCTGTTCGTGTTTTATTTTGGTATTTTGGCCGATGATACGCCGCCGGTCGGCTTGGCGGCCTTTGCAGCTGCGGCGATTTCGGGTGGCAATCCAATCGCCACCGGTGTGCAAGGATTCACCTATGACATTCGCACCGCGCTGCTGCCGTTTTTGTTTATCTTCAATACCGAGCTGTTGCTGATTGATGTTTCTCCCGCAAAAGCGGTGCTCATCTTTATCGTCGCCGTGATCGCCATGTTGCTGTTCGCCGCCGCAGCGCAAGGGTTTTTCTTGGTGCGCAACCGCCTTTGGGAAACACTGGCGCTGTTATTGGTGTCGTTCACGCTGTTCCGTCCGGGATTTTGGCTCAATCAGGTTCAACCGCCGTTTGAACACCGCCCCGGGACCGAGGTTTCGACTATCGTTGACACACTGCCCGCTGGCGAATCACTGCGCATGACCGTGCGCGGACCTGACTTTGATGATCCCGATAAAATCGCTGAACTGACCATCCTGGCGGAGCTCGGCTCGGACGGTGATGCCCAAAACCGATTGGAAGCCGCTGGCTTGTTGGTAGCGGGCTCCGAAGAGACGGCGGCGCTGGAAGAGCCCCTGGCGGGTACCGCGTTTTTTACCAAGTTTCAGATGTTTGATTTTTACGGTGACCAGCCGGTAGAAATCGCGACGGTGCAGTTACCGACAGAACGGATCTTTAAAGAAGTGTTCTATTTGCCCGCACTCTTGTTGTTCGGTGTTGTCTATTTGTCACAACGTGCGCGTCAGCGCAAACTCGCCATGTGAGGGGTGAGCTTATGTTTACCAATATCCTCGTCTGCGTGGACCTCGACCACGCTGATCAGACCGACGCCTTGCTGCAAATCGCTGAGGAGAGCGCCCAGCTCCATGAAGCCACACTGCAGGTCTTAACCGTTATACCGACTTACACCATGTCCATTGTGGGATCATTTTTCCCCAAAGACCACGAAACCCAAGTGCTGGAATCTGCGCGGCAAAAGCTCAAAGAGATTTTGGATCAGCGGACGCCTCCGCCCAAAGGCCTGAAAGGCCATGTCGCCCACGGCGCCATCTATGAAGAAATCATACAGTCCGCTGACAAACTGAATTGCGATTTGATTATTCTGGCAGCCCACAAACCTGGCCTGCGAGACTATCTACTGGGCCCCAACGCGGCGCGCGTTGCGCGTCATGCCAGCCAGTCTGTCTTTATCGTCAGGCACTAGCGGTCCAACGCTGCAATTACCCCGAGCGGATCACTCGATGATTTCCAAACATGTCTTTGCGCGGCATTCCCGCGCTGACTTGCCGATGGTCGCCAGCGGTGACGGCCCTTGGCTTATTGACACGCAAGGCCATCGCTACCTCGACGCCTCGGGCGGTGCCGCCGTCTCGTGCCTGGGGCATACCGCAACGCCTGTGATCAATGCCGTCAAGACGCAGCTTGACGCCATTGCCTATGCGCACACAGGCTTTTTTACCTCCGAACCGGCTGAAGCACTGGCGGAAGCGCTCGCCACGCGCGCGCCGGAAGGCATTGAGCGGGTGTATTTTGTCTCGGGTGGGTCGGAAGCCGTGGAGTCCGCGCTCAAGCTGGCCCGGCAGTATTATTTGGAAATCGGCCAGCCCGAACGCGTGAATATCATTGCGCGCCGACAAAGCTACCACGGCAATACGCTGGGTGCTTTATCCACGGGAGGCAACGATTGGCGGCGGCAACCGTTTACCGCCCTGCTGTCCCCGGCGATGCACCATATCGACCCCTGCCACTATTACCGATACGCTGAACCCGGCGAAACACCTGAGGCCTATGCGGTCAGAAGCGCCAACGCGCTGGAAGCCAAAATACAACAACTCGGCCCTGAGACTGTTGCGGCCTTTGTCGCCGAACCTGTGGTCGGCGCGACGATGGGGGCGGTTTCGGCCGAACCCGGCTACTTTCAACGGATTCGCGAGATCTGTGATCAGTACGGCGTGCTGCTCATTTTAGATGAAGTCATGTGCGGCATGGGTCGCACCGGCAGCTTGTTTGCCTGCGACCAAGAACCTGTTCGGCCTGACATTCTCTGCATTGCCAAAGGGCTGGGCGCCGGCATTCAACCTATCGGTGCCATGCTGTGCCATGAAAACATCCACGACGCCATCGCCCAAGGCAGTGGTTTTTTCCAACACGGCCATACGTATATTGGTCATCCGTGCGCCTGCGCTGCCGGACTTGCGGTATTGCACACCCTGGAGGATCAAGCGCTGCTGGCCAATGTCAATGCCATGGGCAAGGCCTTAGACAAGGCCCTGCGCGAACGCTTCTCTAACCACCCGAACGTGGGTGACATCCGTGGACGTGGCCTGTTCAGAGGGCTGGAGCTGGTCGCCGATAAGAACGACAAATCGCCGCTTGCCCCTGCCCGAGGCATGGCCGGGAAAATAAAAGCCGCCGCGATGCGCGAAGGCCTGATGTGTTACCCCATGGATGGCACCATTGACGGCAAGTCTGGCGACCATATTCTCTTGGCACCACCGTTTATCATTGACGATACCCACGTCGAGCTCATCGTTGAGCGTCTCGGTAAAGCGCTGGACCTGACCCTGGACGCCTGAGCATGCAACAACCTCGCATCATGGTCGCCCCCAATGGCGCGCGCAAAACCCGCGACGATCACCCACAACTGCCGGTGACCGTACCCGAGATTGTCGCGACCGCCGTCGCCTGTCATCAGGCGGGCGCACACGCTACTCACGCACATGTGCGCGATGCTGACGGCGCGCATACATTGAATGCGGGGCTATACCGCGAGCTCTTGCAAGCCTTGGCGGATGCGGTACCCGACATGGCGGTACAGATCACTACCGAAGCCGTCGGTCGCTATGCGCCGCAGCAACAGCGCGACCTGTTGTATGAGCTGCGCCCCGCATCGGTTTCCATTGCCGTGCGCGAGATGTTGCGCGACGGCGAGTCCACCGACGTCCGTACCCTATACCATTGGGCACAGGCCGAGGGCGTAAAAATCCAGCATATCCTCTACAGCCCAGACGACCTGCTGTGGCTCGACAGGCTGATTGCGACGCAAACCGTGCCACCGGGTGAACACGATGTGCTCTTTGTACTGGGCCGCTACCAATCTCAGCAGCAAGCGTCCGTGTCAGAGTTGTCACCGTTTTTACAAGCCCGTGCTGGCAGCCATTTTCTGCGTGATTGCACTTTTATGGTGTGCGCCTTTGGACAGGCCGAAACCGACTGCCTGATTGCTGCCGCGCAACACGGCGGTCACTGCCGCATTGGTTTCGAAAACAATCTCCATCATGCCGATGGCAGCCTTGCGCGCGATAATGCCGAACGGGTCTCACACTTGCGACATGCGTTGCAAAACACTACAAGCCGCTAAACGTCCCCTCTTCTCACGAGCACTGCAATCACCTGGCAGCAGTGCGTGGAAAGCACCGTCGTATTTGAAGGTGAAAGCGGGCAAATGTGCACAGTAATCTGGTAAAGTAAGGTCTAGACTAATTAAGGGTCCATCAACACACAGCACACGCAGTCAA
>DOIU01000330.1 GCA_003511825.1 Gammaproteobacteria bacterium
GGCTCGCTGATAAACTTCTCGATATCCTCACGATCCATCGGCTTTGCAAAAAAGTAGCCTTGCGCCATATCGCAACCCAGACCCCTCAGACGTTGCACCTGCGAGGTACTCTCCAGCCCCTCGGCAACCGTCGCGACATTCAGTGATGAAGCCATCGACAATAATGACTGCACAACGACTTGGGTGCGCTTATCGATCTCGAGTTTTTCAATGAGGCTACGATCCAGCTTGAGCGCATCAATCTCGCACCCAATGAGCAGATGCATGGACGACTGACCCACCCCAAAGTCATCCAGGGCAATGGTGATGCCGCGCTGGCGCAGCTTGGCGATATTGTCAGCGAACTCTCGCGCAAACCCGTTAGCGGACGATTCGGTGACTTCCAGCTCGAGTTGCTCGCCACTGACGCCGAAGTCACGCATCGCCGACTCCACGATCGCTTCGCATTCCGCGCTGCGAATCATGTGCGACGAGACATTCACCGCCAGGCGCTCAACGGCAAGACCTGCCTGCCCCCAGGCCTGCAATGTTTCGCAGCTTTTGCGCAACACCCATTCGTCAATCTTGAGCGTTTTGCCGCTGGCTTCGGCAAACGGCATAAAGGCGTCCGGAGCGAGCACACCAAACTCGTCACTGTGCCACCGCAGCAAGACTTCAGCACCACAGAAGTCGCCGGTCTTAAGGCTGAACTTCGGCTGAAACAGGAGTCTGAGCTCGCCTTTGGCGATGCTCTCCCGCAAGGCATTCTCCAAGCGGGCTTTGCGCTTCGCCGCTTCAGTAATCTTGCGCGAGTAAAACCGGAAGGTGTTCTTGCCGCAGTTCTTCGCCTCGTACATTGCCAGATCGGCTTTGTCCATCAAGTTGGCGGAACTGGAGGCATCGCGTGGGTACAGGCTAATGCCAATACTGACACCAATGTGACACTGCTCCCCGGCAATGGTGTAGGGCTCGAGTACGGTCTCGAGAATGCGGGTGGCCAGCGACTCGGCAAACACCTCATCCGCCCCTCGGGAGACCAGCACAAAAAATTCGTCACCACCGATGCGCGCCACCACTGGAGACTCGCCTGCGATCATGGCCTCGAATGCCTCGTCATCATCGAGTTCGCGGCTATTGACAATGCGCTGCAATCGCTTGGCGACCTGGCGAATCAATTCATCACCGGCATCATGCCCAAGCTGGTCATTCACGGGCTTAAAGTTGTCCAAATCCAGAAACATCCCCGCCACGCGACGGTCAGGGTCAGACTGGCACCGTGTTTTTTCGGCCTCAATACACTCCATCAACAGACGGCGATTGGGCAATCCGGAGAGATTATCGGTATAGGCAATGCGACGGATTTCGGCGGTGGACTTGCGCGTCACAGAGTCTAGCCGGGCAATAAAGGTGTTAAACCAAAAAGCCAGCTCAGACATTTCATCGCTGCCCGACAATTTGATTCGTGCGCTCATGTCGCTGTCACCCTTGGCAATATTGCGCAAGGACGACACCATCTCATTGATGCGTCTGACGATGCTGTTGGCCGTATACCAACCGAGCAGGAAAATCAGCAACACGCCGCTGACGCCCGCAAAATACCCCACCCAGATAGAATACTGATAAAAGCGCTGTGCCCGACCCATACTGTCAGACAGGCTTTGCGTTTCGGTGTTCAGCAGCGCGCTCAGCTCGCCTTTCAGCTCATCGTACTGAATCGCCGCGCTGCGCGTGCGGGTATAGTAGTGTGCAACATCATCCCCGGCGGCAGAAGCCTCAAGCGCATGATTGGATGACGACTGATAATACGCCTCAAATCGCGTCAGGATGGTGTTGATATCGTTTCCACGCTCTAAGCTAAGGCGCGCGGTTTCAATCAGCTTTTGGCGAAAGTCATCCGCAAGGATGGCAGTGGTCTGCACCAGATCTTGATTGCTGGTCAACACGCCGACCTCCAGCTCGCGCTGGATCACTTCCAGCGTGTGCAGAGCACCCAATAGGCTCGCTTGAGCGGGGTATCGTACAGATTGGATTTCGCGCAGTGTCGCCTGGTTGTGATAGGCCTGCGTGATGGTGACCGACAAGTACAGCACGAAACCCGATACGCCGAGGAGGGCGATCGAGAGTACCCGACGCTTCAGAGACACGGCTGCCTGGTTGTTAAAACGCTCGTTGGCCAAGGATGAAAACTGGCCAAACCGTGCTAAATCGACGTTTGCGAATTTTCCGATGTATCCACGCTTGCGCATGCTTGATCCTGTCCCGCCGCCTAAATCCTTGTTTCGCAGGCGATTGTCATCACTCGCACCCTGAGCCGCCCAGCATCGTCATGTCTCGCGGCAAGACACCCGTTGACGTCATGGAAAGCGGGATGCGCTCACTGCTGAACCGCTTTGAAATGTAACGGCGCAAGCGAACAAATGCTTAACAAAAAGCGCCTGTGGAGAACACCACAAACTGAAATGAGACAACAACCTACCGTGGTAAACGCAGCAGCCGGCATCGCCTTGCCGAGCTGCCACGCTGAGACATCCTTACG
>DOIU01000333.1 GCA_003511825.1 Gammaproteobacteria bacterium
CGCGAGAAAGGCGGCGGTTTTGAGATCAAAACCGTATTCGCTGACGTAGTACTTTGTCATCCACAAGGCGAGGGCGACGTAGCCGCCAAAGACAATGGAGTAGTACTGGCTGTAGCGCCAGACGCGCGGATCTTTGAGCGCGGCGAGCTGCTCCGAGATGGAGACCGAGTCGCCCACTTTGTGGCGCGGATCGGTGAAAGTGAATACCCAAAAAAACAAGGCCGTCACCAGCATCAGGACGGCATAGACTTTGGGCACCATGGTCCAGCCATAACCGATGACGATAATCGGTGCGAGCAGTTTGGTTACTGCGGCACCGGTGTTGCCAGCGCCGAAGATGCCCATGGCGGTGCCTTGTTGCTCTTTGGGGAACCAGCGTGCGCAATAGGCGATACCGACCGTGAATGATCCGCCCGCAACGCCCACAAACAATCCGATCACCAAGAACTGCCAAAACGCATTGGCGTAGGCAATCATCCAGATCGGGATGACGATGGACATCATCAACACGAAAAACACCAATCGTCCGCCGTACTTGTCTGTCCACATACCCAGTGGCAGTCGTGTGAGGGAACCGGTGAGAACAGGGGTGGCGATGAGGATGCCAAACTGGGTTTCGTTGAGACCCAATAGCTCCTTAATGGGGATGCCAATAACGGCGAACATCATCCAAATCATAAAGCACACTGTGAAGGCCACAGTGCTCATGATGACCACCGACCAGGCTTTATATTGCTGCGTTGCCATAACGTACCTCGAGAGTCCTTGTGCTGTCTGAGGTCTCTGTTGTACGCCTGGAATAACATGGATTCTATAGGGGCATTGAGCGCAAATTCGCGCTAAACTACCACCAAAGTGGTACAGGTGGTATGTCACAAATAGCTGTATTTAAAGCGCTTTATGGGTTGTCGTTGGTGTTGGCTGCAGGTGCCAAAACAATGGTGGTACGTCCTTATACCTGGCGCATGATGGACCGGAGTACCCCTATAATGGTTGCGGGCAACGGGGCATCTGTGGACGGCGGATGCGGGAGCACAAACACGTGAAGTATCCGCTCTGGAACAGACTGCAGTATTCCTTGCTGTTGCGCTTGGGAGGTGTGATCGCAGCGATAACGGTGTTGGCGGTGGTGGCCATGTCGATGTCGTGGATGGTGGCGGAAACGACCCAGGGCAATGGCGCTGCGATTAATGTGGCGGGCAGCCTGCGCATGCAGAGCTGGCGCATGACATCCTTGCACCAACGCACAATGCAAGTCGCGATACCGGCCGATATGCAGCAATTGCGCGACGCGATGACCCAGTTTGAAAATGATCTGCGCGCCGAACCGATTGTCTCGGTGCTGCCGACGGACGAGAGCACAGCCTTAAAACGCGTGTATCGCCAAGTGGAGTCTGATTGGCAAGAACGGGTGTTGCCGATGTTGATGACACCCGGCACTGACAGCGTGGCCGCGCTGTTGCCCGTTGTTGATCAATTTGTCGCGCAGATTAACGACTTCGTGAAGCAAATTGAAGAAACCACCGAGGCCAAGATCTTTGTGCTCAGAGTTATTTTGGGCGTCGCGCTGATTGGCACGCTGCTGATGGTCGTGCTGTCAGTTTACTTGATCAGGAACATCCTGGTCAGTCCGATCAAGGATCTGCTTGCACTCACCGACGAAATCCGCCAAGGCAATCTGGCCGTCCGATCCGGTTTGACCGGCGAGGACGAAATCGGCCAGCTCGGCCGCGCATTCGACTTGATGGCGGAAGACCTCTCCAAGCTTTACCGCGACTTGGAAGCGCGCGTGGAGCAAAAAACCGCCGAGTTAACGCGCAGCAATCGCTCGCTCGATTTGCTGTATCGCGCGATCAGTCACCTGCACGGGCATTCCCCTGACCAAGAAGTGTTCAAGCATGTCTTGCAGGAGGCCGAGTCCACCTTGGGCCTGGGGGTCGGCACGATCTGCCTGAAGGGTGACAACGAGCAGCAGGGCAGTGTGATCGCGACCACTGACACGCACGATATCAACCCGTGGTGCGAGCACGCGGCCTCCTGCGCCGAGTGCCATGATCCGCCTGATATTCGCTTAGATGCCCTGCCAGACGGGCGCCAAGTCTTGCGTCTGCCCTTGGCCGATGCGGAAAAGCGCTACGGCCAATTGATGGTGGATGTGCCGGCGGACGCACCCACAGAAACCTGGCAAGTCCAATTGCTGGAAGCCTTGTCGCATCACATTGGGGTCACCATCGCGTCGGAACAACGCATGGAGCAGAGTCGTCGCGTATCCTTGCTGGAAGAGCGGGCAGTGATCGCGCGCGAGTTGCACGATTCTCTGGCACAGTCACTGGCGTATATGAAAATACAAGTCGGGCGACTTCGGCATGCGATAGAGCGCTCAGACGATGAGCATGAGGTCGCTGAAGCGTTGGAGGAACTGCGGGTCGGCTTGAACAGCTCTTACCAGCAGTTGCGCGAGCTGTTATCGACCTTTCGTTTGCGCATGGATGAGGCGGATCTCGGTATGACCCTGGCGCAAACAACGACCGAGTTTGCTGAGCGCGGTGATTTACCGGTCGAGTTGGACGTGGATTTGGGCAGCCTCAGCCTAACGCCCAATGAAGAGATTCACTTGCTGCAAATCGTGCGCGAAGGGCTGTCCAACATCCTCAAACACGCGCGTGCCCGCTGTGCCTGGGTGAGTCTGCGCAGAGTGGCCAACGGTGACGCTGAATTGCTGATCGATGACGATGGCATCGGCATCACCAAAAGCGCGACCTTGCACCATTACGGCATCGCGATCATGAATGAGCGCGCGCGCGCCTTGCACGGGTGTCTTGAGCACCAGCCGCGACCCGGTGGAGGGACGCGGGTGCATATGGTGTTTACGCCCAACCAATCCGAACAGTTTTCTGAGATACGAGTGTCCAATGCCCAATGAACAACCGCAACGCCTCCTGATTGTTGACGATCATCCGCTGTTCCGCAAAGGCGTGCGGTATATGGTCAATATGGTGCCTGACTTTACCATTGTCGGTGAAGCGTCTTCGGGGCAGGAGGGCATAGCGTTGGCCAATGCCGAGCAGCCGGATATGATTTTGCTGGACCTCAATATGAAAGACATGAGCGGCGTTGACGTGCTGAAAGCCGTGAAGACGTCGGGGCTGGACGCGCGCGTGGTGATGTTGACGGTGTCTGATCAAGCGGAAGATCTGGTGGCCGCCTTACGGGCAGGCGCAGACGGTTACTTGCTCAAAGAGATGGAGCTGGAAGACTTGGTCAGCAAGCTCGCGGAGGCGGCGGCAGGGCGGATAACCCTGACAGAGCGCTTGATCAATCTGCTCGCGCACGCCATGCGTCACGACAGCGTCAGGCCAGCGACGTCGTCAGAAGCCGGCCTCACTGATCAGGAGCAGCGCATTCTGGAACTCGTCGCTGCGGGTAAGAGCAATAAACTCATCGCCAGAGAGCTGGGCATCACCGAAGGGACGGTGAAGGTCCACGTGAAGCACCTGTTGCGGAAACTGCAACTGCGTTCCCGCGTTGAGGCGGCGGTGTGGTACGTTGAGCAACAGCGATAAGTGAATGCTATCGCGCGCG
>DOIU01000313.1 GCA_003511825.1 Gammaproteobacteria bacterium
AGCTATCGGGGGTAAGTCCAATTTACTTCTTCGTTTTTAGGTGCGAACTCAACCGAAGGCTTGCATCTTATGTCTCAGTATTTCGGTCGTCCGCCCATAATATTGAGCTTTGAGTCACCACATCTCCTCCGCAATCAGCGCCCGCCACAAGCGCGCTGCATCCAAGCTTATAAAATCAACAACTTACCCAATCCTTTCTGCTTTGATAAGAATTATTTTTTGATTATTTTCAGTGAGATGCTAAACCTATCTCACGTGAACTGTTGCTTTTAAAGCACAACGGTCTCACCCCCAATCCGGGTCCGCTTTTGCGGACCCTTTTTTTTGCGCGGAGTACGCTGTGCGTCGGCTCTGCTTCCCCTCAGGCACATGCAATGGGCGAAAACTCATGCCTGGGCCGCCCAAATGGGTATAATCGGCCGCTGCGTTCCAATCCGAGGTGATCCAGAACATGCGTATGGATTTTTTCAGTCAGCAAATTGAGCAAGCCATTCCGGGCAGTAAGGCGGAGGTAACGGGCGACGGGAGTAAGTTTGAGGCGCTGGTGATCAGTGATTCATTTGCCGGGCAGATGCAGGTGAAGCGCCAGAAGGCGGTGTTTGCAGCGCTGAACGAGCACATCAGCAGCGGCGCCATCCACGCACTGACGATCAAGGCCTATACGCCCGAGGAATGGGAAAAGAAGCAGGCGGACGCTGATCCGGCCTGACTCACTCAGGCCGCGATGCGTTTAGCGGGTGTGCTGCGCCAGCGCTTGGCGACCCGCCCAGTCACGCGCGAATTGCGCGGCGACGCGGCCGCTGCGGTTGCCACGCAGCAGTGCCCATTGTAAGGCGGCGCGGCGGCAGTCTTCGTCCATCTCGTTAACGCCCTCTTGAGCCAGCCAGTGCGCCACCACCTCCAGATACAGCGCTTGCGAGAACGGGTGGAACGACAGCCACAACCCAAACCGTTCTGACAGCGAAATCTTTTCTTCCACGGCTTCTCCCGGGTGGATCTCGCCCTCGACCAGGCGCGCGTGCTCGTTGTCTGCCTGGGCTTCGGGCAGCAGGTGGCGGCGATTGGACGTGGCGTAGATCACCACGTTCTCGGGGGCGACGGCCAGGGAGCCATCCAGCGCGGCTTTGAGTGTGCGATAGGCGGGGTCATCGCCATCAAACGACAAATCATCCACGTACAAGATAAAGCGCTCTGGTCGATCGCGCAGCGGCGCGACCACGCGCGGCAGATCGATCAAGGCATGGGCTTCCACCTCGATGAGGCGCAAGCCTTGGTCGGCATACGCCGTCAGCAGCGCTTTTACCAATGATGACTTGCCAGTCCCGCGCGCCCCCCAGAGCAAGGCGTTGTTACACGGCAGGCCGTGGATAAACTGACGCGTGTTGCGGGTGAGCAAGTCCTTGGGTCGGTCAATCCCCAACAGGTCGCTGAGTGCGAGGCGATGCGGCGCGGCAATCGGCGAGAATCCAGCGCCTCGGCCCGCCGTGCCAGCATCAGGCAGCCAGCGCCAGGCCAGCACGTCTTCTTGCAGCGCAAGCGCCTGTTCTGGCCCGATTATCGCTTCAATGCGGTCGATAAGGTGATGCAGTCGGGGAATGAGTTTTCTCACAATGCTCTCTGGGTAAAACCTGCTGGCTGCGTCAAAAGCTGTTTGATGAACAATGCCGGAACGTCAACGCCATGCATAATGCGCACAATCCACTCCCTGAGCAAGTGTCTGAAGCATCGCCGCGCCCTGATCAGCAATGGGTGACAGAGGTCAGCACCGTGATCAATCCCGATAACGACACCTTGGCGCACGATTACTGCCAACTCAAGTGCCGCATGATCCAGCGCCACTTAACGCTGATTTACCCACACGACTTGGCCGATAAGCACCCAGGCATTGTGCAATACCTGATCAAGTTTGCAGAACGCAACGGCCTGAAGCTGCTGCGTGATCGACGCGTGAGCTGCGATGCAGAGCCACCGCTGGTGGAGCGTCGCCGCGAGGAAGCGCCCATCCTGGCGCTCGGGGTTGGCGTACTGTTGCAACAAACCGGCTTAACCGGGACTCAGCACTTGCATTTAGCCGAGGCCGAAGCGGTGCCACAGGTGAGCGCTGACCGGTTTGCGAAACTGTTTAAAATTGCTGAAACGGTCGGGACATCCGGCAAGGCCGTGGTGGTGAACAGCAACCGCTTTTTGTCCACCGACAAAGGTGCGACCACACCGGTCACGGGACGTGCCAGCAAAGTGGTGAAGGGCGACGAGAGCCGCACCTTCAGTTATTTCTTCTCTGATCACTTCCGCGCGCTGGGCTACACGCAGAAGACACGCTATGTCATGCACGCCTTCGCTGGCGGCGGCCATGCCGACTCCGCAAGCCTCTGGGGGCCGTTGGCCGTGATGACGCGCGAGCCCTTGCACTGCCGCCTCTACCACACGCCCGAAGGTGAGAGTTACGGCTTGCTGTACGCCTCGTACAGCCTGGATCTTGAGCGCGACGCGGCCTCTGCAGCCTGGTGGCAACGTTCTTCAGCCTCTAACGAGACCAGCTAGTTACGCCAGACAATCTCCGCACGCACGCAGCCCTGGCAAGTTGACTGCCAGAGGGGGATTTTGTGCGCGCGTCTGCTAAGAATTTTTGCAATCTTAGACCACTCCCTTAGGTGCAGAATCTGTACAATGCGTCAACGGCCAATCACAGTTATGCGCACGGGAGTGACCACATGCCAACACAGCAGCAAATCCTGATCGGCAAGGGCGATCAACACGTTTTCCTTGACCCTCGGTATGCCAACCGCCACGGTCTGATCGCCGGCGCGACCGGCACGGGCAAAACCGTGTCGCTACAGGTGTTGGCTGAAGGCTTCTCGTCGCTCGGTGTGCCGGTCTTTATGGCTGATGTAAAGGGCGATTTGTCGGGCCTGGGCCAGGCGGGTGAGCCGCACCCCAAGATTGACGAGCGCATCAGTGCCATCGGTATGGACAACTACACCGCCGCCGCCAACCCCGTGG
>DOIU01000375.1 GCA_003511825.1 Gammaproteobacteria bacterium
CTTTGACCAAAGGTGTACACCTGCACACTGTAAGAGCGGTCCAGTCCGACGGTGCCGAGAAAAATCCCCAGCCCTAACATCATCGCGGCTTCGAGCACGTGTTCACGGTGTGCCAGCACGACGAAAATCATGCCCAGCGCGGCCAACATGGCAAACTCCGCCGACCCAAACAGTCGCGCTACTTGCGAGAGGGTGGGCGCGAGCATCACCAAGGCGCAGACACTGATCATGCCGCCAATAAATGAGGAGGTGTAGGCGATAGACAGGGCTTTTTTCCCTTCGCCGCGACGTGCCATGGGGTAGCCGTCGTAGGTGGTGAGTACGGCCACGGGCGTGCCCGGCGTGTTCATCAGGATCGCAGGAATCGCGCCGCCGTACCAGGCCCCCCCGTAGACGCCGAGTAGCAACGTCACGCCTGCCAAGGGCTCCATGCTGAAGCTCAGCGGCAAAAGAATCGCCATCACACCGGCGGGTTCCAGGCCGGGGATGGAGCCGATGGTGACCCCGATGAGTGCGCCTGTGAGTATCGCGAATAAAACAGGTGCGTGGCCGATTTCATTCAAACCCAGGAGCAGTGTGTCCATAGCAAATGTCTCCTACAGATACTGGTTGGCAAAGTCAGCAAGCGCATCGGGCAGCAGCGAATACAGCCAGACATCGGGCAACCAGACATGCAGTAACACGCGAAAGATCACAATCAATGCGATGATGGTCACCAGGCTTGCAAAAAACCAAGTGCGATCGAGCAGACGCGATAGCCACAGCAGGGTGCTGACAAACAGCAACGTCGCGAGGAAGAATCCAATGGCGGGAACGAGCTTGATATATATAAAGAACAGCACTGACGACATCAATGCTGTCCGTGCGCCATCCAGCGCATCAAAGAGATAATCCGTTTTGTAGGTCTCGGAACGCGAGAAGGCGCGCCTCAGCGTGGGGCGGATACGCGCGAATGCGCCGATGGTGAGGATCACTAAACCCAGTGCGGGCCCGAGGATGGGTTGTGTGTACCAACCCCTATTCGCGTCGACCCACGACGCTTGAGAGGGCAGCAGTGCCAGCAGGATCAGGGCGATGACGAATAGCAAAACGTAGGTGCCGCTTGCCTTGCTATGGGTGAGTGAGGGGATGTCGCTGTCAGTGTCACTGGGGGCTGGATGGGTCATGGCATTTCTACAACGGTTGGCTAGCGAGGGTTGACGCCGATGGCGCAAGGCCATCGGCGCGTTGAACCGCGTGCGGTTACTTCATGAACTGCAACAGCGCTTTGGACTGCGCATAATCAGAGGCGATTTGCTGCTCTGCGGCTTCTCCGTCCAGCCAGTAGATGCCGGCGCCCGTGTTGTCAGATAAGTCGCTCGCTTGTTGGGTTTGCAGGGCTTTTTGGGCGATCTCGGCAATGCGTTGCTTGATCTTGTCGGAGGTGCCCTTGCGCACAAACAGGCCATTCCAGGTCGTTTGCGTGATGCCGGTTTGTTCCTTGAGCGTAGGGACGTCAGGCGCGATAGCAATGCGCTCGTGTGTCATCGCGGCAAGCAGTTTGACTTCGCCCGATTTCAGGCAGGCCAGAATTTGCTGCGTGGTCGTGTTGATCACATCAGCGTCTCCGGTCGCGAGCGTGGAGCAGTCATTGGCGTCAAACGGTGCGTCGGACGAAAAGCGAATACCTTCCTGGTCAGCGGTTTTGAAGGTGATGGCGGTGGGTAGTGCCTGATACCCGAAGTGGCCGAGTGAGACCTTGTGCGCTTGGGAATAGGCGGCCAGTTCTTTGAGCGTGTTGTAAGGCGCATCGGCACGGGCAGCGATCACGAACGGGTAGTCCAGGAAGATACCCACCGGTTCAAAAGTCTCCGCCGTGTAGGGGGCGTTGCCGGTATGCAAATGCGTGGTCAGGATGTCAGCCACGAATGAGCCAATCGTCAACCCATTGGGCGGTTGATTGGCGACGTCGGTGGCGCCAATGAGTCCGCCACCGCCGGGTTTGTTCACCACGGTTGGGGGTTTGCCTGTGGTCTTGGTCATCTCTTCCGCGATCAGTCGGGTAAGGATGTCTTCCAAGTCACCCGGTGGCCACGGAACGATAAATTTAACCGGGCGGTTCGGGTAGTCGGCCGCGTAAGCGCTGCCGCCGACGAACAGCACCAGACAGGCTGTCATCATCGCGGTGGCGATCATCGTGGTGAGTGTTTTTTTCATGCTTGCCTCCAAATGTACGTGAGTGTTAGTCGTTATTCTTGCTTGCGCCGAGTGGCACGATCAGTACGGGAATGCGCGTGTGATGAAGTACCTTGCGCGCGGTAGACCCAAAAAAAAGCCGCGATGCTGTCGAGGTACTGCGTTCTCCCATCACGATCAAATCTGCCGACAGTTTGTCGGCGCTGCGGATAATGGTTTTTGCGGGTGGCCCGATCAGCACGCGAATCTGTGGCGGTTGCGCCAAGGCTTCACCCGCAGACAGTTCGGTGTCCAGAAACGATTGAATGCGCGCGGTGATACGCGCTTTGTGGCCATTGAGCCAATCCCGGTCGTGCAGGTTTTGGGTATCGTGTGGCAGATGTGCTTCGAGTAACTCAATGGCGGCGCCATTAAACGGTTCGACGGCGTGCAGAAACACGATGTTTGCCTGGTGGCGGACGGCTTGTTCAACTGCCATCCGAAACGCCGGGCGGCTGCCCTCGCTGATATCCGAGGCGTATAAGAGTGTGTTGATGGTGGGTAACATGGCCGTGTCGCTCTCGCAGCTGTCTGATTCAGGGCGTGGCGTCGCCTTGCAGGCTTGTATTGACGACTTGCATTTGCGTGTATGCCAGCAAACCATCGAGGCCAAATTCAACCCCGAGACCTGATTGCTTACAGCCGCCAAAAGGCGCGTGTGGTAGTACTTCAGCATGGTTGTTGATCCACACCGTACCGCAATTCAGTTGACGCCCGACACGGTCAGCCTCCTGGATATCAGGCCCCCACACAGAGCCACCCAGTCCGTACTCGCCGCTGTTCGCCATGTGGATGGCATCCGCCACATCGCGGTAGCGAATCACGGGCAGGGCCGGTCCGAATTGCTCGTCGTCCACCAGGCGGGCGCCGTGGCTGATGTCGGCGACAATGGTTGGCGGGTAGAAGTAGCCTGGGCCGGGCGAGGCGTCGCCGCCGCTCAGGATGCGCGCGCCCCGGTGTTTGGCGTCTTCTACCAGGGCTTGCACGCGTGCAAACTGCTGCGAGTTTTGGATGGGGCCAAAGGTGGTTTCTTCTGCCATGCCTGGCCCCACTGTTTGAGCGTCAGCCAGCTCCGCGAGTTTGTGGCATAAGGCCTCGTACTGGCTTTCGTGCACGTACAAACGCTTCGGCGCGGCGCAGGTCTGCCCCATATTGAGGAACGCGGTGTTGAAAATACCGGCCGCCAGGGCATCAATGTCACTGCCGGGTAGCACGATGGCGGGGTCATTGCCGCCCAGCTCAAGCGTCAGGCGTTTCAGCGTGCCTGCGGCCTGCGTCATAATGTGCTTACCCGTCGGGGTTGAGCCGGTAAAGATGATTTTGTTGATGTCGGGATGTTGGCTAATGGCGGCGCCAATCTCCGCTTCGCCCATCACCATATTCACGACGCCCGGCGGCAGTCGATCGTCCATCAGCGCCATCAATCGCCGTGTGCTGAGCGGGGTTAGCCCAGAGGGCTTGCAAACCACCGTATTGCCCGCGCGCAAGGCCGGGATCAGGTGCCAAATGGCAATCATCAATGGCCAGTTCCAGGGCGTGATGGAGGCGACCACCCCCAAGGGCTTGTGATGCGCTTCAATGCGTTTTTGTGGGTTGTCTTCAATCACCTTGACGGGGATATCCAGGTCCGCGTTGTAGCGGGTCCAGGCGACGGCGCCGCCCACCTCCATATGCGCGAGAAACAGCGGTTTGCCTTGTTCCTCGACAATGTGTTGAGCGAGTTCGTCAGCGTGCTCTTCGATGCGATCCGCGATCTGGTGCAGGACCGTTTGACGCTCTACGTCGGATGTCTCGCGCCAATGCGAGAACGCTGCACGAGCCGCATCAACGGCGCTGTCCAGCTGCGTCAGCGACGCCATTTGTGCGCGGGTGATCGACGCTTCAGTGGCAGGGTTGATCACCTCAAATTCGTCGCCTTCACCGGCGACGGGCTTGCCATTTATCAAGAGTGAGAGTTGCATGCGTCGTCGGTCTCCAGTCGTGCGAATGCGCGCGTAAATGTGTTGATGGCTAGAAAGGCACGATCGCTAACACTTGCACATAGGTGTTGGTGTCGTCATTGCCCTGGGTGCTGGTCGCTGCATCGGGTGTGTAGAGACCGACCAAGGGGCTGATGATCAGGTGGTCGTGTGCAACCCATTCGGCCCAGACATTGATCTCCGTGGCATCGTTGTCGCCGGAGTCGTCCACGGTATCGACAAAGCCAAAGTAGGATGCGCCCAC
Source organism: Gammaproteobacteria bacterium (assembly GCA_003511825.1). Classification (GTDB taxonomy): domain Bacteria; phylum Pseudomonadota; class Gammaproteobacteria; order Granulosicoccales; family Granulosicoccaceae; genus UBA7957. The sequence goes on from DOIU01000375.1 coordinate 4,438, forward strand.
GGTGAGTGTTTCCCGGGGGGAAGCCGTGATGCCAAGATATTGGACGGCTGAGTCCGTGCCGAACGGCCCGGCATAGTTGGCCGCCACTTCACCCTGAAACCACGTCCCATAACCGCGCGAGAAACCAAAGAACAAGGGATCGTAGCCGGTGTCATACTGGGTGTATCGCACGTTCACGGAGGGAGACCAGGGCGCGTTGGCGAACGTCCAGCCCGCTTCGGCATACCAGGCGTTGG
>DOIU01000109.1 GCA_003511825.1 Gammaproteobacteria bacterium
GCGCTGTTCAGGGCACTGGACCACCCGATCACGTCACACCGTGATCGCGGCACCGAATTACACATCATGTCTCAAAGCGGTACAGGCGGGCACTCAGCCCGCCTTTTTCATGCCGCAAAAAAACTGCCTATCATTTAACCCCGTTTTCGTTGTGGCTCCGTTTTTAAGGAGGAAGACTTTAATTTTGGAGCCACATTATGTTGAATCGAACGTCTTACTGCCTACTCACCGCATCGTCGCTGCTGGTGTTGATCACAGCATGCGGCGATCTGTCGGCACCGACAGCGTCTGAGCCACCCTCAAAGCGGTCTGTCGCGGCGGCAGTGCCAACCCCGTCGCCACACATGTCTGACGAAGAAAGGAGCCGCGCGGAGATTGGGGTGGATTTGCACGAGGATGCCTATCATCCGACACCGGCGTCCCAGGCGAAGCGGCATGCCGACGTCGCGCAACAATTCACCGCGCCAATGCAGGAAATTGCGCCAGCACGCGCCGTGACCGGTGTCATCGGGCCCTTGCCCATACCCACGCCATCGGATGCGGGCGAGCGCTATGCAGAGACAGATCCCAACCCCGTCAAGCGCGTGAGCCAGGCCCCGGTGTCAACATTCAGTATTGATGTGGATACCGGCGCTTACGCGAATGTGCGTCGCTTTTTACAAGCAGGGGCATTGCCACCGCCGGCAGCGGTGCGCGTCGAGGAAATGCTCAATTATTTCCGTTACGACTATGCCCAAGGATCATCGCCACAAGACCCCTTCGCCATCCACACCGAGTTGTCTCCGACGCCATGGAATGCCAAGACACAGTTACTTCATATCGGGATTCAAGGGTATGCGCCGGAGAACACAGCCGATGTGCCTGTCAATCTGGTTTTTCTGATTGATGTATCCGGGTCCATGAATCACCCGAAAAAGCTGGGATTGCTGAAATCTTCCTTGCGTCTGCTGCCGCGTCAGCTCAAGCCGAGTGACACACTGGCGATCGTGACGTACGCCGGCGCGACACGCGTAGCCTTGGCGGCAACGCCCGCGCGTGAACAGAAAAAAATACTCGCTGCACTGACGCAGTTGCAAGCAGGCGGCTCAACCCATGGCGCGGCCGGCATCGAACTCGCGTACCAGCAAGCGGAGGCGCAGTTCGACCCCAACGGGGTGAACCGGGTCATTCTGGCCACCGACGGGGATTTTAATGTGGGCATGAGTGACGTCGCATCACTGAAAAAACGCATTGCAGAGAAGCGTGCCTCGGGTATTGCATTGACAACCCTGGGTTTCGGTACTGGCAATTACAATGACCACTTAATGGAGCAACTGGCTGACACTGGGGATGGGCAATATGCCTATATTGACACCTTGAGTGAGGCGCGCAAGGTACTGGTGGACGAATTGACCGCGACACTGTTGACGATTGCAAGAGACGTTAAAGTGCAGATTGAGTTTAATCCTGCTGTCGTGTCGGAGTACCGACTGATCGGCTACCGCAATCGTTTACTGCGCGAAGAAGACTTCAGCAATGACCGCGTCGATGCCGGCGACGTGGGCGCCGGGCACAGCGTCACCGCGCTGTATGAAATCGCCTTGGTGGGCAGTGACGGCCAGCGCCTGAACCCGCTGCGCTACCACCAGGATGGCGCACAGCAAGGTGGTGAAGGGGACGAACTTGCGTATTTGCAAATGCGTTACAAACTGCCAGGCGAAAGCGCGAGCCGATTGCGACAGCAGATCGTGCATCCACAGACGGAGCGACCCTTGTCGGACGCTTCTGACAATTTCCGATTCGCGGCTGCAGTGGCGGCTTTTGGTCAGCAGCTCGCAGGGTCTGATTACCTTGACGGGTTTGATTATGCGGCGATGCTGCAGCTGGCGCGCCGGGCACGTGGCGAAGATGTGCACGGTGAGCGCGGCGAATTCTTACGCCTGCTTGAGTTGGCTCAGGCACTTGATGGCTGAACGTGCTTAACAGGCGGCTGCTGCTTGGCTAAAATGTCAGTGACACCTCAACTCCTGAACACACATGCTGGGTAAGGCACACAAACACCTCCATGCACGCGCCCGGTCGGATAGTGCCCTGATGTTGGCCTATCGGACCGGAGACGCGAAGGCCTTTGAGTTACTGTACGTTCGCTACAAAGATTCGCTGTTCGCGTATTTTCGCCGCAATACGAACGATGAGGCCTTATCGCGTGAGTTGTTCCAGGATGTTTGGATGAGCGTCATTCAAGGGCGTGATAAGTACCAAGACACGGCGCCGTTTAATCGTTGGTTGTATCGCATCGCCCACAACCGCTTGGTTGATCATTACCGCTATGTGCACAGTCGCAGCCAGACTGAGACGCTTGACAATGCGCGCGTCAGCACCTTGGCGGCGCCCCTGCAGCCGCAGGAGATCGTTGCCGCCAGTGAGGATCGGGAACGACTGAACCGCGCTATTCAGCAGTTGCCCTTGCCTCAGCGCGATGTCTTTGTGATGCGCATGCAATGGCGGCTGGGTTTGTCAGAGATTGCAGATATCGTCGGTGAATCACGCGAAACGATCAAAAGTCGGTTGCGCTATGCCGGTAACAAAGTGCGCGCCTACTTGCGGGGAGAGTCATAATGCAGCGTCAGTCCGGTCAAGATGCCCAGGACAGTGATCTGAAGGCCGTGTTCCGGCGTCAAGGCGAGGACGCTGTGCCGGAGGACCTGGATCAGCGCATTCTCGCTGCGGCTCACAGCGCCGTGGGTGCCGTGCCGGGTGAAGAGGCGCCGTCCGGTCGTCAACCGCGTTGGTGGTATCGAGGCTTTGCTGTGGCGGCGCTGGTGGTGCTCGCGGTGTCTTTGATTCCCTTGATGCCGTCGCGCCAGGCGACTGAATTGGCCGCGCCGCCTGCGACGTCCTCTGATCCGGTCCCCGTTGTGGCTCAAGTGGCATCGGCACCGGCAGTCGACGAGGCACGAGGGCGCAGCGTGATTGCTGAAGAACGGGCGCCATCGTCTGATGCGCCAGCGGCGTACAGTGTCGAGAGCGCAGCCAAGGCGGAGGCAATGCAGGCGCGCCAAAATGCCCCGGTTGCGCGCGAGACTCGCTCGCGTGAGTTTGCCGGTGAGGCGGCGCCAGCGCCCGTTGCGGCAGATCTGGCAGACGTTGCGCCCGCACCCGAGATGGACATGGCTGTTGCTGATGACGTCGCCACAGCACGCCTGGCTGAAAGGCCAGAGGAGGCCGTGCTGGAGCTGGAGGATGTGCTCGCTGATGACAAAGGGTTTGGCTACCGGGATTATCCCGAGTCCTGGCTGTTTTACATCCGTTTACTGGAGGAAGATGACCGCATCCCTCGGGCGACAGCCGAGTGGCGTTTGTTCCAGCAAGCCTATCCGGACTACACCCCCTCAAAGCGATTGATGCCTCAGCTTGGCGTTTTACCCGCAGCTGCGCCATCTGATCCTTAGTGTAGGTTGACGTTGCTCACGGCCGAAAACGCCCTTAACGTCCCGACTCAACGTGGCATGGTTCAGTTCGCAGGTGGTCTACTGGCCGCTTTTAAATCCTCAGCGTGCTGCATTAAAGACGCGATGCGTTTGCGGTTTGCCCCCATATCGCTGTAGCCGAGGCGCGATGCGCTTTTGAGTTGCAGTATTTCTCGCTCGGGGATGAGCAGCACTTCCACGTC
>DOIU01000419.1 GCA_003511825.1 Gammaproteobacteria bacterium
TCAACTCGCCTTGCGCGCGCTTCTCCTCCTGCTCTTTACGCAGACCGGCGTAGTCGACCGCATCCATCACCTTGTCCAGGGCGGTGTGGTAATCACCACTGTCCAGCTCCCAGCCGAGGGACGTCTGATAAGGGAACTGCTCCGGTTTCACAAAATTACGCCGGCGAATCTCGGCTTTGTCCATGCCAGCTTCTGCGCCAATACATCCATGGTACGCTCAATCACATACACCGCTTCGGTCACCCGAAAGGAGCAGCGATAGGCAACACCGCCGGGAGGCTTGTTGGTATACACGCCGTCCACCTGGACATGTGCAACGGGGACATCGTACGACCCCGTGCAGATATGAAAGAGCCCGGCCGGAAACTTGCTCGGATCGGCACAAGCATCAAAGGCACCGTGATCCGCCAACACGTAAACCCGCAGGGCTTTAATCCGCCCATCCTTATCAGCGGCCAGTTCACCGGTCATGTGGTAATCGCGCGCGAAGGCCGTGGTGGACAGATGCTCCATGCGATCTTCAACCCATTTGACCGGACAGCCTAAAACGATCGACGCCACAATGGCATTCACATAGCCCGGATAAATACCCACCTTGTTACCGAAGCCGCCACCGATGTCGGGCGAAACCACACGCACCTTGCTCTCAGGGATACAGGACAGCATCGACACCACGGTGCGCACCACATGCGGCGCCTGCGAGGTCACATAGACCGTCAGGTGTTCATTGACCTTATCGAATGAGGCCACGCACCCGCAGGTTTCCAAGGGGCTGGGATGCACACGGTGGTAATACATGTCTTGTTTTACCGTGACGTCGGCCTGGTCGAAGACACGGTCGGTCGGGTCTTTATCACCTGCCTCCCAGGTGAAGATGTGATTGGGATGCACGCGCGCGCTATGGGCGCCTTCCATCTTGTCTGCAATGTCTTCGCGCAGCACCGGTGCATCAGCGTCCATGGCTTTGTGTGCGTCAACCAAGACCGGCAAGGGCTCGTACTCAACCTCGACCAGCTCCGTCGCATCGGCGGCGATATAGCGATCATCGGCGACGACCACCGCGACTTCCTGATACTGAAAATGCACTTTCTCATCCGCCAACACCGCTTGTACGTCACCCGCCAAGGTGGGAATCCAGTGCAGGTTCAGCGGTTTGAGGTCTTCCGCAGTGAGCACGGCATGCACGCCGGGTAATGCCAGTGCTTTCTCTTTATTGATGCGCTTGATCCGCGCATGTGCATAAGGGCTGCGTACCATGTCGGCGAACAACATGCCGGGCATCTTCACATCATCGACGTAGTTACCCTTGCCCTGTACAAAACGGGGGTCTTCTTTGCGTTTGCGTGAACAGCCAATCCCCTTGAGGTCGGCTTCGCGCGTGATCTCTTCTGCTTCTGCGGCCATTGCTTACACCCTCACCCAGCTTGTTGCAGTTTCTGCGCAGCCGACTGCACAGCTTTAATGATATTTTGGTACCCGGTACACCGACAGAGATTGCCCGACATGCCCCAGCGAATCTCTTCTTCTGTGGGCGCGGGATTCTCTTGTAGAAATCGGTATGCACGCACCAGCATGCCCGTGGTACAGAAACCACATTGCAAGCCGTGCTATTCAATGAATGCGGTTTGCACAGCGTGCAGACCATCTGCGTCCGCCAAGCCTTCCACCGTCGTGACGTTGCCACCATTGGCTTGTACCGCCAACACTGTACACGCCTTGACCGATTCGCCGTTGAGATCCACCGTGCACACGCCGCAGTGCGAGGTATCACAACCAATGTGCGTCCCGGTTTCTCCCAGGGTTTCACGAATGGTGTGTACCAGCAGTTCACGCGGTTCAACCAAGGCGTCAACCTGGCGACCATTCATCTGAAAAGTGATATGTTGCTTTGCCATAATGCCTACCTCTTCGCCCTAGCCAGCGCGTCATCAATGGAACGCCGTGCCATTTCTCCCGCCATATGCGTTTTGTATTCAACGTCGCCGCGTAAATCTTCCGCTGGATCACAGGCGGACTTCACCTGTTCAATGGCCTGCTCAATCAGTGCATCGGAGATCACTTGACCCCGCAGCAGATCTTCAGCGGTCTCTACCCGGATTGCCATCGGCGCCACATTGGTCAAGGCAATGCGGATATCGCGGCAAACGTCGCCGTCCAGCTTGATAACAACCGGAGATGCGGCGGTCGCGAAGTCGCCGGTCTTGCGTTTGAATTTGTGAAAACCATGCCCTGTCCCTTGCTGGCACACAGGCACGCGAATTTCCGTGAGGAGTTCATCTTCTGCGAGATCCGTCCAATAGGTGCCGAGGAAAAACTCGCTGGCACTTTTTGTCCGGATGCCCTCTGGCCCTTGAATCGTGAATTCAGCGTCCAGCGCCAGCATGACAGCGGGATGATCGTTACCCGGGTCACCGTGGGCGATATCACCACCGATGGTGCCACGGTTGCGTACTTGCGGGTCGGCGATCAGTTTGGCGGCATCGACCACCACTGGACAGTGCTCTTGCAGCAGCACTGAGTCGATCAATGCGTTTTCAGACGTCATGGCACCGATGCATATCGTGTCACCGTCGCGCCGAATGCCTTTCAGCTCGGTGAGGCCGTTGATATCGACCAGATGCGCGGGCTCGGCGAAACGCAGCTTCATCATCGGCAACAGGCTGTGGCCTCCGGCCAACACCTTGGCATCCTCATACTCAGACAAGAGTCGGATGGTGTCCTCCACGCTGGACGGCACATGGTATTCAAATCCGGCTGGAATCATGGTCTTCTCCCGGTTAATGAACTAGGTACAGAGCGCGAGGGCCTAGCATTGCTATTGAAAATACTTGGCTTTGCGTGGGCCAATACTTGGGCAAGGGGTACATCAGCTGCAAGCGCCGACGCATGAAGTGCGGTTTTTTTGCATCAGTTGCGCAAATGCTGACATGAGCGACAAATGCCTGTATTGACGCTGTTATGCAGCAAAAAAGGCGCTTCACGGACTCATCCAAACGATGCTGCAACGCGTCAACGTCAGGCCATGACGGCACGTTTCAACACGCGAGAAAGGGAATGTCAGCGTTAGGTACAGCAGTGACAAGCAAAGTCGTGATGCCAGCCTCTATGCCAAGCCGAGGATTTCCTTAAGGCTGCTCACCTTATTCCGGCTGATGGGGATTTTGAGTCCATCTTGGTGATCCATCACGATAAAGCAATGATCATCCACTTTTTCAAACGACTTGGCATAACGCAAGTTAATGATGTGACTGCGGTGCACACGAAAGAACAGACGTGGGTCCAACCGCTTGTCCAGATCAGAAATGGAGAGATTACAGAAATAATTCTCGCTGTCGGTGAACAGCTTCGAATAGCGGCCATCGGCCTTGATGCAGCAGACGGATTCCAAATCCACCAGCAGCACGCGCTTGTTCTTGTACACAGGGAGTTTATAGAGCTGGCGGGCGACTCGTCGGCAGGCAAGTCGTCGTCGGGGTTCGACCGCGTGGTGGCGAGATCGGTCAAATCGTAAAAAATCATGCAGGTACCGAGCACACTGTCCGCCCCACACATTTTAGACACTTTGATCAACAACACCCGCTCCAGTGTATTGATCATCATGGTCATGGGGGGTGGCGATGTCACCGGGCAAGAGGAGTGCTCCAATAACCAACGGACCTTCTCACGGCTGCTCTCGGGATGAATGGAGAGAATGTCCTCACCAATCAATTCCCCCGGACGCGCGCCCAGCGTCTCCATCGCAATACCGTTCATGGCCAGGACATGATTGCGGTTATCAAGCCACACCATACCCGGGTCAAACTGCTGCAGCTTGTGCTGGATTGTCTCCAATCAACCGCCCTCCGCCCCCCAGGCCGACAAATCTGCCTGGTGTTTCGCAGCGTCTTGGCGCTGCTTTTATTGTCGATACTTACCTTTTTAGCCTACCGCCATTGTCCCTCAACATTCAACCTACTCTCACACATTGGCTGCCGCCAACAGACAGTCACTATTTGGCTTTGGTATCTTCCGACACGGCCATCCCCATGGCGATAGCCCGCTTGCGCCAAAGACTGCGCGCATATTGCTGCATGTCAGCAGTCTTGTCGCTCTCGTCCATGATTTCCAGCCCCAAGAGCGTTTCGAGAATGTCTTCCAATGTAATGATGCCCTCCGTTCCGCCGTACTCGTCAACGATGACCATCATGTGTTCACGCTGTTGCAGTACGGCATCAAATGCATCAGACAACGGCGTTTTATCCAACAGGGTACTCAGTTCACGGCGATAGGTGGACAGGGTATTGTCGGTTTCATCACGCGCTTGAGCCAGCAGCAGGTCATCTTTGAGCACAAACCCGGTGAAGAGTTCCTTGTCTTGATCGTAAATGGGAATGCGGGAGAAACGCGAGTCGTAGTGGTTATCAAAATAGCCAAACACTGTCAGCGACTCCGGCAGACAGAAGACCACCGGGCGCGGCGTCATCACGTCGGTCACATACGTCTCTTGCAACAGAAACATATTCTTGAGAATGCGCGATTCCCGCTCGTGCAACTGCCCTTCACGCTCGCCGAGATCTGCCATGGCGGCAAATTCTTCGCGGCTAAACCCTTCAATCGGTTTGTCGTGCGACAAGCCGCGCGTGAGCAACTCCGATAACACAACAAAAGGATACATCGCCCACACCAAAAACCGCAGCCAATGCGCCGTTATGCTGGAAAGCGCTCGCCAATGCACAGCCCCCAAGGTTTTGGGAATGATTTCTGAAAAGATCAGGATGAGCAGGGTCAAGACTGCAGAAATCAGCCCCACCCACTCATTACCGAATACCGCAGTGGCTTGCGCCCCCGCCCCGACAGCGCCGACGGTGTGCGCGATGGTATTGAGCGTCAGAATCGCCGCAAGCGGTTTGTTAATATCGGCCTTGAGCGCACGCCAAAGGGGCGCTGAGCGCTTGCCCTCCTGGTCTAGCACACTGACGTGTGCGGTGGTAACACTCAGCAGCACCGCTTCCGACACCGAGCAGATAAACGAAAACAGCAGCGCAATGGTGATGTAGATAATCAGTAAAGTCATGGTGAGAAAAATCTTACCTAGGATGAATTACCCTCATAGTAGCTCATTCCGCGCCAAGACGTGATGGAAACCAATGCTTAAGGCATACCAGAGGTTCACAACCAGAGGCTTTGGGATTACTCTAGACAGACCTGTTTCAGACACGCACCCCCTATGCCTCAGATAAAGCAATGCCTCCGCCTCAGCGCCCTGACACTCGGGGCCATGATGACTGCCAGTGCACTCGTGGCCTGCTCCCAACTGGCGACGCCGGGATTGGTCCGACCCAATTACGACACTGAAACACGCGCCTTGCGCGCGGGCGAATATAGCCTCGACGCGCCACACTCGACCTTGCTGTTCAAAGTGACGCACCTGGGATTATCAACCTATGTCGGCCGCTTTAATACCTTTTCTGCAAGCCTGGATTTTGATCCCGCCTCCATCAGCGCGTCCCGCTTGGAAGGCAGCGTGGTCTTAAGCAGTATCGACGTCAACGACCCGGCGATGACAAAACGGCTGGTCAAGAAGCAGTGGCTCCACACAGACGCCTACCCCGAAGCCTTGTTCAGGTCGACATCGGTGGATATTGACAGCGATGGCGACAAACCGCAGCTCACCTTCAACGGCGAGCTCAGCTTTCGCGGGGTAACGCAGCCCGTGAGTCTGACCGGCGAGTTTCATGGCGGCGCCGATAATTTGCTCACCGGTAAATACACCTTGGGTTTCAGTGCGAGCGGGACCTTCAAGCGGTCAGACTTCGGCATGAAGCAGTACCTTGGCCTGGTGAGCGACCAAGTCACGATTGAGATTTACGCCGAGTTTCAGCGCACGAACTCCTAGCCTCCTCGCCTCGCTGCATAGGCGTTTCGCGACTTGCGGAAAACAGGGTGTGCCGCAGTGATGTCTCACTGAATCCCAAGGCCCCTGCCAGCAGCCAACACTGACAGGAGCGAGACGTCTTCTGCCTGTCTAATCGCTCGGAAAAGAGAAAGAGACCCCTTCACGAACGCCACTCGACGGCCAGCGCTGTGTGATGGTTTTACGCTTGGTGTAGAACCGAACACCGTCAGGACCGTAGGCAGCCAGGTCACCAAACAGTGAACGCTTCCATCCACCAAAGCTGTGGTAAGAAACAGGCACCGGCAGCGGTATGTTGATACCGACCATACCGACCTGGATGTTATCCGCGAAGTAGCGCGCAGCTTCACCGTCGCGGGTGAAAATACAGGTGCCGTTTCCATACTCGTGATCATTGATCAGCTGCATGGCCTCCTGCATCGTGCCAACGCGAACGACTTGCAGCACCGGGCCAAATATCTCTGCTTTGTAGCTCTCCATCTCGGGGGTGACGTGGTCAATCAGTGTGGCGCCGACGAAAAAACCGTTTTCGTAGCCGGGAATACTTGGGTTGCGGCCATCGACGACCACCGTCGCACCGTCTTCCTCAGCGCTGTTGATATGACCAACGACTTTTTCCTGATGCTGCTGGGTAATGACCGGTCCGAAGTCATTGTTGCTGTCAGTGGCCGGCCCCACGTTGAGTGATGCCATGCTGGCTGATAACGTCGACACCAGTGCATCTGCGGTTTCATCGCCCACGGCGACCGCCACAGACAGCGCCATGCAACGTTCGCCCGATGAGCCAAACGCCGCCCCCAGCAGTTGATTCACCGCGTTGTCGATGTCTGCGTCCGGCATGACGATGGCGTGATTCTTGGCGCCGCCCAGTGCCTGGCAGCGCTTGCCATTGCCGCTGGCTGTGCGGTAGATGTACTCGGCGATAGGCGTCGAGCCGACAAAGCTCACAGCAGCGACGCGGTCGTCGTTGAG
>DOIU01000422.1 GCA_003511825.1 Gammaproteobacteria bacterium
GTGCTCGTAAACATCGACACGACTGGTGTTGCGGTCGGTATACACGCTAAAGCGTGTGCCCAAGGCGCGCACGGTGCCGTGTGCTGTTTGCACGTGAAAGGGACGCGATTCTCCCGCAGGTTTGGCGGTTGTTACCAGGATTTCGCCATGCCGTAAAAACAGAGTGCGTTGATCTGACGCATAGCGGATATCAACGGCAGTATGGGTATTGAGCATTAGCTCTGTGCCGTCTGTGAGTGTGTGTGCCGCCAGCTCCCCATGGGCAGTTTGATAATCTGCATACCACGGACTGTGTCGGTAGCCGGTGTAGGCCGCCGGTGGGATAATAGCCAGCGCCAGCAGGCTCTTTAATAGCGCACGCCGTTGCAGCAAGACCCGGTCAGCGCCATCAACCGCACGATGCACTGCCGCTGCCGGGGCGCCCTGAAGTTGATGTCTGAATTGCTCTATCTTATCCCAGGCAGCCTGATTTTCAGGCGAATGCTGATACCATTGCTGCCAGCGTTGCTGGTCGCCCTCTGTTGCCTCGCCTGAATTCAGTTCTACCAGCCATGCCGAGGCTTCTCGGATTGCCTGTTTGGGTAAGGTGCTCATGATGAATTGGCTTCACTCAGGGCTGTTCTGGCCAGGCATGGCCTGTTCCGACATCTGGGATTCAAGCTTGTAAGACAGGCAGTGAACACTTGCCCGATACATGTATTTTTTGACGGAACTGACGGAGACCTCCATCTGCTCGGCAATCTGGCGGTAGGTGAGTCCATCCAGTTGCGATAGCAAAAATGCCTTCTTGACTTTGGTCGGTAAGCCATCGAGCAGGGCGTTGATCTCGTACAGGGTTTCCAGCAGTTCATGCCGCTGTTCGGGTGATATCGCTATGGGTTCAGGCAGGGCTGAAAGCGCTTCCAGACAGGCGCGCTCAATATCCTGGCGGCGGTAATGGTTGATCACCAAACCCCGCGCTATCGTCGCCAGATAGGAGCGCGGCTCCCGAATGGCAGAGACATCGCGCCCAACCAAGATGCGGGTAAAGGTGTCGTGACTCAGATCTTCGGCGTCGCACAGACAATCAAGACGTTTTTGCAGCCACCCCCGAAGCCAACCATGATGGTTGCAGTAGAGTTGACGAAGTTCGGTTTGGGGACTGAGTTGTTGGCTTAACTCCACACGGGACAAGGCGGACTCCTACTGTCGGTACGGACACCATTTGCCGATTTCACAAATGAGAATGGTTCGCATCCTACAGTAAGCGCGCCCAGCGATGCAAAGGTTAGTTGCTGGCATGGGCTCAGTTCGGGATGCCGATGTGATGACTGATTCACCGCGCATGGCGCCGTGAGTCGCCGGAGGCGCTTGCGCGCCGTACTGAGCTGATACCCCAATCGGTATGCGCCTGTACAGTGACCGTCTTTCACTCGATAATAGCGGGCCATTTGCATCACAGGACTGTCACATGCCCCATCAACTCGGTACGCCTTTATCTGCTTCTGCAACACGTGTGATGCTGCTGGGCAGCGGCGAACTTGGCAAAGAGGTGATCATCGCCTTGCAACGCCTCGGGGTGGAAGTGATTGCGGTGGATCGCTACGCCAATGCGCCTGGGCATCAAGTCGCGCACCGCGCGCATGTGATTGACATGGCAGATCCGGAGGCACTGCGTGATCTGGTGTCGCAAGAACGGCCGCATATGATTGTCCCTGAGATCGAAGCCATCGCCACCGATGAGCTGGTCGCCATTGAGGCAGCGGGTACAGCAGAAGTGATCCCCACGGCGCGCGCCACCCAACTGACCATGAACCGAGAAGGCATTCGTCGCCTCGCTGCCGAAACCCTGGGCTTGCCCACGTCCGGATACCACTTCGCGGACTCCCTTGAGGCCGTGCAGGCCGCTGCCGAGGACTTGGGATATCCGTGTTTCATCAAGCCGGTGATGTCTTCTTCGGGCAAGGGCCAGTCTCGCATTGACAGTGCAGACGACGTCCAGGCCGCCTGGGACTATGCGATGGACGGTGGGCGGGTGAACCGGGGGCGCGTGATTGTGGAAGCGTGCGTGGCGTTTGACTATGAAATCACCTTGCTCACCGTGCGCGCGAAGAATGCCGAGGGCGAGATTGAGACACATTTCTGCGCGCCAATCGGACATCGCCAGGTCGCAGGCGACTATGTGGAAAGCTGGCAGCCACAAGCCATGCCCGACAGTGCGCTGACGAAAGCGCAGGCTATCGCGACCGAGGTGACGCAGGCCTTAGGCGGATGCGGTCTGTTTGGGGTGGAGTTGTTTGTTCAGGGTGACGAGGTCTGGTTCTCCGAGGTCAGCCCGCGCCCGCATGACACCGGCATGGTGACCATGGCCACGCAATTTCAGAATGAATTTGAACTGCATGCCCGTGCCATCCTCGGCTTACCCGTTGATACCGACCAGCACAGCGCGGGCGCCAGCGCTGTCATATACGGGGGCATGGATGCCGAAGGCATTGCCTTCACCGGGGTTGACACCGCCTTGCGTGTGCCCAACACGGATCTCAGGCTGTTTGGCAAACCCGTTGCCTTTGAGCGTCGACGCATGGGTGTCGCGATTGCACGTGGTGCCAGCACCGATGAAGCGCGCTCACGCGCGGCGCAGGCTGCCGAACGGGTTGTCCCGGTCAGCGAATAGCTGGGGGATAAGCAAGGTTTGAGCGAGGCAGCCGTCAGCTCGCCTCGTTATCATCCGATGGACTGTCGCACTGCGGGTCTTGACCAAAATCCGTCAAACCGTCGTTATCATTGTCCTCGCCGTCTTCGCACGCTTCAGGGTCAGACCCACCGCCGTACAGTTGGGTGATCATGGGGACAAAGATGTCGTTGATGACGGCCGGGTGGTCAGTGGTGCGCGCCACGGACAGATAGCCGTCATAGTAGTTGCTCACGCCTGTGACCAGGGTGATATGAATCCGCGCCATGATCGTATAGTCACCGGCACGCACGACTTTCGCGGCCACGGACTCCAGCCCCAGGATGCCGTTTTGCTGCAGATTAATCTCGCATTGCTCTTGAATCGGCGAGGGGGTGCCGAGAAAACTCAGCGCGGTATTGATGTCGGCATTGAGCACCCGCATCGCGGTAAAATCGCCGCCGATTTCAGCAGACAGCATATAGCGCCACACGGCCTGATTGTCATCGCGAATCAGGTCAGCCCCGACTTCCGTGCCGGCAAAGGCAAAGCCCGACTGATCGCGCGCGTCAAACACGGTCCAACCCTGCGGCACCAGAAATCCCAATAGCGGACTGCGCGCATGGGTGTAGCTACCTTGCACGTTAAAGGGGATGGTGAAGGCCGTCGTGGGCAAGTCGGTGCGAATGACGCCGTTAATAAAGTCCCAATAGACCGCTTCCAGCCCCGAGAGCTCGCTGCACAATTGAGAACGTGCCGAGGCAACGTCTCCGTTGCCTGAGGAACTGCCGCCGCCCCCGCAAGCCGTTAACACAGCGCTCACGAGCAGCGCTGACAGCACTGTGTAGCGTTTCATGCCTTTCCCCCGTTATCGCGTTGGCACATTCACGGATTCAGCAGCGTGGGTCTAGTGGTCCAACCACTAGATAAAAAACCGGCGTTCTTTCAGCAATTGCCCAGGTGTTTTGCCAAACTCGCGCTTGAACACCCGGATAAAGTAACTGACGTTGTCATAACCACTCTCGAAGGCGACTTGCTGCACGCTTTTCTCACCCTGCTGCTGCAGTACAAACGCACGCTGCATGCGCGCATGCACAAGCGTTTTATGGATGCTGTCACCGTGGACCGCTTTGAATCCCTTGATCAGCTTATCGGTATTGAGCGCGCACATCTGCGCCAGTGCCTTGATTGTGGGTGGATTCTGAATATCGTGCAGCAGGATAGCGTGCGCCTGTTGCAGGCGATCTCGGTCACTGTCTCGCAACGCCGGCCGAGCGGCACGTTGAGCGCTCAGCGATTGCAGCAGAGAGATCAGTAACTCGTGCGCGCACATCTCTTGATGAATCGTCTGTAGCGCGCCGCAAAAAGGCGTGTTGCTCCATTTCTCCAGCAATGCACGTTGGGTAGGAGAGATTGCGATTTGGTTGAAGATCGTTGTTTCTTCTGCACGTTCCAGCGCCCTCAGCAACTCTGCATCATCAAATTCTTGCAGATAGGCGTGGAGGACGGGTTTTGAGAAGCTGAACGAATACTGCTGGATCTGAGGTTGCTGCAAAGCGATGGTGTAGTGCTCGTTTTTCGCGGCGAAACCCAACGTCACCTTGCCCATCGAGAAAGTGCAAGCGCGCTTGAGACTAGGGCTGTGATAGCGACTTTCACCCGCAAGCGTGAGGATGAGGAAACACCCTTCGCTGGCATTGAAATCCGCAACGGTGGTGGGTTTCTCCAGTTGGTAACGCTGCTCAGAAAACAGCCCGTTGGCAACGGAGGTCAGCCGTTGCGAGCTCTCACCGAATTGCTTGCACCAGCGCGTTGGTCGCTGAGGACATTGATGTTCGCGCGCCATCCTTCGATGAATATCGCGCATCTGGACCTGGACGCTCACATTCTTTCCTTTCGACTATTCAAACTTTTGATTCAGCTACGGGGTATGCCAAGGCGCAACCTACGATAGCACAGATCGATTGCTTGAGGAGCAGAGGACGTGTATTGCCGAGTTTTGGGGCTATTGTTTGCGCTGGTAGGCGGCACGCTATCGACAACGCCCCCGGCCGCTGCGGCTGAGGATGTCGGCGCCGTGACCGTCGAAGATCAAGCCTCGGAAGATGCACTGGTGGACCTTACCATGCCGGTCTCGGTCGTGGACATGCGTGACTTCCACGGCAGAAACATCTCCCTGAACGAGGTCCTGAAGCGGGTCGCGGGCGTGCGCGTCAAGCAGGAAGGCGGGCTGGGTAGCCGCACCAACATTGCGATTCATGGCCTGGAAGGCAAGCGCGTGACCGTGTTTATCAATGGCCGCGCGCTGAACGCGCCCGATGGCTCTTTTGGCATCAATGACATTCCCGTGCAGCTCATTGAGCGCATTGAAGTCTACAAGGGGGTCGTGCCTGCCCGTTTTGGCGGCGATGCGTTAGGTGGTGCCGTGAACGTTGTCACCCGGAGTTTCAACAGAGACTACATCGACCTGACCTACGCTGCCGGGTCATATGACACCCATCGCGCCACGGTTGCGTTTAAGCGGCGGTTTGAGCCCGCCAAGATTGAATTGGGGATAGGGGGCTTTTTTAACCGCGCCGCCAACGATTATGTCATGGCATCGCCCTATGTGGATGGGTTGAACATCAA
>DOIU01000081.1 GCA_003511825.1 Gammaproteobacteria bacterium
TCTTGCCACTGCAACCCGGCGATGTCCCTGATACCTACGCTGACGTGCAAGATCTCGTCACAGATGTGGGCTACAAGCCCCAGACCACCATCGAAGACGGTATCGCCCGCTTCGTTGAATGGTACCGTGAATACTACAAGATATAGCGTTACGTCACTGTCGAAACGCTGAATGACGAAGTACTGCCGCCTACCCGGCTACAGCCAACCGCGCAGGCGGTAGTACACCCAGCCCACCAACTCACGCAAAGCACGGCGCATCTTCATCGCACCCTCTGCACTCGGCAATGCCGCCACGATCTGGCTATGCCGTGTTCCCAGATAGTCTGTGGCCATCGGACACACATCAAAGCCGCGCTTTCTGAACGTGGCGGCGGCTCTTGCCATATGCAAGGCAGACGTGACCAACCCTATCGAGGTTCCGAGTTCCTGCTCCTGCGCCACCTGCCACGTTTCGCGCGCATTCTCATAGGTGTTGAGTGACGTGCTCTCCCGATAGATGCGGTTGGGCAAAGGCTCCATGCGGTTGACGAGATCTGCCATGAGATCCGCCTCGGGCACAGGCCCACTGCCACCACCCGAGAGCAGCAACGGCGCCCTTGGGCGCTCACGGGCAACATCGATACCTGCCAGCGCACGCTGGAGAGACGGTGCTGACAACCGCAGCGTAAGCGTGTCTCCTTGCGAGGGCGATTCAACACCGCCGCCCAAAACCACAATAGGCGCATTGGGCAGCATGGTGCAATCAGCACTTACAAGCGTGCGCTGTTCCAGATAGCGGACCACGACATCCACGGACAGCGGCGCCGATAGCGCCCACAGCATGGCCAGTATCGCCAGCATAGAGTGGCGCATTCGCCGCATTTGGGCATGACCACGGGTACGCCACAGCAGCATCGCCAACAGCAGACTAAACAGACATACGGGATCCAATACGGCATGAATCAATTGCACCAGACTCTCCATCACTGTGGACACATTCACACACACTCGCTCGATCGTGCCCGCAAAAACCCAGCGACATCACGGGTTTTAGCGATATACTAGGGCTTTATTGTCGAGTATCCGCCCGCACAACGCGCATTCGTTCATCCATGTCATCATCCATCGCCAACACCCACGTCATTGTCGGCATGTCCGGCGGTGTTGATTCTTCTCTGTCGGCTGTCATGCTCAAAGAAGCCGGCTATCCGGTGCGCGGCATTTTCATGCAGAACTGGGAAGACGACGATGAACACTGCACCATCCGGCAGGACTACCGCGACGCGCGCGCCGTGGCTGACCGCATCGGCATTGAGCTCAGTACGGTCAACTTTGCCGAAGAATACTGGCAACGTGTTTTCGCGCATTTTCTTGAGGAGTACACGGAGGGCCGGACACCCAATCCTGACATTCTGTGCAATAAAGAAATCAAATTCCGCGCATTCCTCGACTATGCCAAACGGCAAGGCGCTGACTGTATAGCGACGGGCCACTATGCGCAAATCCAGCAAACAAATAACGGCTTTGACATGCTCAGGGGTGTTGATACCGGAAAAGATCAAACCTACTTCTTGTACACGCTCGGGCAGGAGGCGTTGTCACAAACCCTCTTCCCCATCGGCGATATGCAGAAGACAGACGTGCGTGCCCTGGCTGAACGCCATGGCCTGCATGTACACAATAAAAAAGACAGCACGGGCATCTGCTTTATTGGTGAGCGCAAGTTTAACGCCTTTCTCGCCGAGTACTTGCCCGCCAGCCCAGGGGCTATCGTGACAGATGGGGGCCAGACACTCGGCGAACATCATGGGCTGATGTTTTACACGATTGGCCAACGCCAAGGCCTCGGCATCGGCGGCCGCAAAGACGCGGGCGAAGCCCCTTGGTATGTGCTCGAAAAGGACCTCAACACAAACACGCTCATTGTCGGCCAAGGCCACAATCACCCGATGCTGTTCAAATCAATGTTAACCGCATCGCGCCTGCATTGGACACGCGACAAAGCCCCCTCACAGCGCTTCACATGCTCCGCAAAAATCCGCTATCGCCAAACCGACCAACCGTGCACCGTAACATTACACGACGACGAGACCTGTTCGGTGCATTTTGCGGAATCGGTGCGCGCGATGACACCGGGACAATCCGTCGTGTTTTATCAAGGTGAGATCTGCCTTGGCGGCGGCGTGATTGATCGCACAACACGGGCAGACGCGCCCTGAGCTTGGGACCACCTGTATGCTTTCCACCACTGAAAACCAAGTGATCGCTCTGGCCGGCGTTTTTCAGGCCATCCAAAACGTAAAGGAACTCGCCCACACCGGGCGTTGCAACGAAAGCGCGTTCGATGACAGCATCCGCTCCATCCTCACCATGGATGCCGCGTCAGTTGCCGAGGTTTTTCGGGATAACCAGGGTATTCGCATCGGACTCGGCGTACTGAAAGAACAACTGCTCAGCACGGTTGGCCATCGCGATACCGAGTTATCGCGCTATGCCATCACGGTTATCCATCTGGAATCACGCTTGCGCGCTAACACGGCTATTTTGGCACGCCTGCAACAAGGCATCACGCAGCTCGAAGCGCAAGCCCGACTCAACGGCATCTCTGACGCGTTGGTCGACAATATGGCCGACCTATACAGTGAAACCATCAGCCAGCTGAGCCCACGCATCATGGTCAACGGCGAGTCGCACTACCTCACCAACGAGCACTTGGCTGCGCGGATTCGGGCGAGCTTACTCGCTGCCATGCGGGCTGCTGTGCTGTGGCGCCAATGCGGTGGATCGCGCCTGCGCCTGCTGTTTAAGCGTTCACAATACCTCGAAGTAACCGATCATCTGATTGCAGACTTAGCACGCCATGAGTCCGTCGAACACACCGATGATGCCTAGTACTCTGACCAACGGGTTCGATTGATTCACTCAGAATTTTGGAAGGCATTCACCCGCAAAATCTCGATGTCGTCGCGAATCGCTGCAGCTTGCTCAAACTCCAAGTTTTTCGAGTGTTCAAACATTTGTTTTTCAAGCTCGGCGATTTTCCGGCTCGCCTCTGACGCCGTCAGCACAGGTGTAGCGGAGTCGGCTGGCTTACCGGTCGCGCCTGCGCTTTGGCCGGGCGCATCAACGCTACCCCCCACTTCCAATACATCGGTGATCGCACGGTTCACTGACTTGGGGATGATGCCGTGTTGGGTGTTATAACTTAGCTGCCGCTCGCGCCGACGATCCGTTTCTGAGATCGCGCGCTCCATCGACCCAGTGATCTTATCGGCGTAAAGAATCGCTTTGCCACGCACATTGCGCGCTGCCCGGCCAATGGTCTGAATCAAGGAACGGTCAGAACGCAGAAAGCCCTCTTTGTCCGCATCCAAGATCGCCACCAACGACACCTCTGGCATATCCAAGCCCTCACGCAAGAGATTGATCCCCACCAAGACATTAAACTCGCCCAATCGCAGGTCGCGAATGATCTCCACTCGCTCCACGGTATCAATATCAGAGTGCAGATAGCGGACTTTCACGCCATGGTCGGTCAGATAATCGGTCAAATCTTCTGCCATGCGCTTCGTCAGCGTCGTCACGAGAACACGATCTCCCGCCTCGGTGCGCTTACCAATCTGTGACAACAAATCATCCACTTGGGTGGACACAGGCCGGACCTCGACTTCGGGGTCGAGCAAGCCTGTGGGCCGCACGACCTGCTCCACGGTTTGCGCGGCGTGTTCTGCCTCATATTTCCCTGGGGTTGCTGATACAAAAATCGCTTGCGGACACAGGCGATCGAACTCCTCGAACCGCAGCGGCCGATTGTCCATCGCCGAAGGCAGTCGGAATCCAAACGCCACGAGGTTTTCCTTACGCGAGCGATCACCTTTATACATAGCGCCCAATTGAGGCACGGTCACGTGGCTTTCATCGATAAACAGCAAACCGTCAGGTGGCAGGTAGTCAAAGAAACAAGGGGGCGGTTCACCCGGCTGGCGGCCAGAGAGATACCGCGAATAGTTCTCGATCCCCGAACAGTATCCGAGCTCGTTGATCATCTCGATATCAAACAAGGTACGCTGCTCAAGGCGCTGTGCTTCGACCAGTTTGCCGTTGTCGCGCAACTGCGCCAGACGCTCTCTGAGCTCATCTTTGATGTGATCGATCGCACCCAGCAAGGTGTCTCGCGGCGTCACATAGTGGGTCTTAGGGTAGATGGTCAGGCGAGGAACCCGTCGCAAGACTTCACCGGTTAGCGGATCAAAATAGCTGAGATTCTCAATTTCATCGTCAAACAACTCCACACGAATGGCTTCACGCTCGGAATCAGCCGGATGAACGTCAATGATCTCGCCCCGCACCCGATAAGTGCCGCGTCGCAGCTCAGCATCGTTGCGCTCGTATTGCAGCTCCGCCAACCGACGTAGCAAATCACGCTGATCAATGACATCACCCCGATCCAGATGGAGGACCATCTTGAGATACGCACCCGGATCGCCCAACCCGTAAATCGCTGACACCGTCGCGACGACCACGGTGTCCCTGCGCTCGATAATGGCCTTGGTTGCGGACAGGCGCATTTGCTCAATGTGCTCATTCACCGACGCGTCTTTTTCAATATAGGTGTCCGACGCGGCAACATACGCCTCGGGCTGATAGTAATCGTAATAGGAGACGAAGTACTCAACCGCATTATTGGGAAAGAACTCCTTCATCTCACCATACAACTGGGCAGCCAGTGTTTTGTTATGCGCGAGAATGATGGCGGGACGCTGTTGCTCTTGGATGATGTTCGCGACCGTATACGTCTTGCCAGAGCCGGTCACCCCTAACAAGGTTTGAAAAGCCAAGCCGTCTTGCAAACCCTCATTGAGCGCTGCAATCGCTTGCGGCTGATCACCTGAGGGCTGAAACAGCTGGCGCATTGTAAATGCTTTAGCCATGACAAAAAATCTCTGAACCCATCCAATAGTGTAACTGAATTGCACCTCCGGCGAATTCAGATTTGTCCTGCAATCATCACAAGCGCTCCTCCCGTTCCAGTCAACACATTCCATCACATTCGAGCACCGAAAAAGAGCATGCCTGGCCGGGTCCTGCTACACTGCACGTCGGATACACGGCTGACGGATGTCATGTGGAATACCTACATTAAACGGCATTTACTCCTCGCACTGGGTGGCCTGAGCATGGCCATTGGTATCGTCGGAATTTTTTTGCCCTTACTACCCACAACCCCCTTCATGCTGCTCGCGCTATGGGCATTCTCTAAGAGCTCGCAACGCTTTCACGACTACCTATGGAACCACCCACGCTTTGGCGCCACCGCACGCAACTGGCAACAGCATCGAGTCGTGCCTCGCAGCGCCAAAATCAGTGCGCTGCTAGTCATCGCAACAAGTTCGCTGTTGCTGCTCTTCGTGCTCGATGTGCCTCGGTGGGCGGCCATTTCTGCCGTGTCATTTATGTCACTGTCACTCATTTGGTTGCTCACTCGCCCCGAGAAACCTGCTGCGGGAGCCCGCGGCGTTATCGCGCCTAAACCGACACGGGATTAGGGCAACGCCAACAACAGCGGTCACTGCAATAATACAAGCCAATTGCCTATTGGTACTTGGCTTATCAACTCATGGTAATGCGTCTCATTCGTGCAAGTGATAGACTTAAACCTGACCAGTTTCGCGATAGGAATACAGCATGCATGTCCCTAACCTAACGGGTATTCCAGAGACCATGCTCTGGACCTTGCACAATCGCGCCGGTGAAGCCTTGCACGAGAACGGCATCATTCGCGACCCCAAATGCTGCGAAATTTATAAGGCGCTGGACTACGATTTTGAGCGCTCATTCGGCAAGGCCGATGGATCACATGCTATGCGCTCATGCTTCTTTGATGAGCGTCTGCGCGAATTCCTCGCACGGCATCCTGACGGCGTGATCATCAATTTGGGTGAAGGCTTGGAGACACAGCGTTTTCGCGTTGTCGGCGACGAGGCGCTGTGGTTTTCGATAGATCTCCCTGACGCCATCGCCATCCGCGAGCGATTTATTCAGCCGGATGAGCAACATCGGCATATTGGCATCAGCGCACTGGACACACGTTGGATGGACGCAGTGCCCAACGATCGCCCGATATACATGACCGCACAAGGTCTGCTGATGTATTTTACGCCCAATGAGGTGAAAGACTTAGTCGTCGCAATGGCAGAACGCTTTCCAGGCGCTTGGATAGCATTTGATCATATTCCCGAGTGGCTATCTCGCAAGACGCAGGGCGGCTGGCAAAAAACACCCCATTACCGAACACCCGAAATGCCCTGGGGGATTAATTTCACTGAGGTTGAGCAGACTTTTCGTCAGTGGGTACCAGGCATTCAGGCGTTTCACCAAACGCACTTTAAAATGCCAAGAGGTATCTGGCGCTACTTAGGCCCCATTTTCATTGCACTGCCGTTTATGCGCCCTATTGCCCCTGGCATTTCGTGGCTACAATTTGCCGATTAGAAGTTCATCTTAAACCCTGCGGTCAACGTTAAGGGCTTGCCGGGACGTGCACCAAAAGGTCGGCGTGCAACAATGCTCTCATCATTGAAGAGGTTTTGAACGGTAAGGTAAAGCTGACGTTTGTCTGTTAATTGATAATCAAAAGACAGATCAACAACGGTCTGAGCATCCGTGCGCTCTGCGGAAGAAGGCTCACCTGAACCCGCCTGGGTGCGCATTTCTGCCACGTATTTGATCGCCAGCGCAGCGCGCCAGTTAAACTGGGTTACCGCGGCTTTGAGCGTCAACTGATGTTCAGGCAGATAAGGCAGCGCGTCCCCCACCCGCACATGGGATAAATCAGGCCTTGGCGACGTGAAGCTGTTTTTGAACTCACTGTCAGTCCAGGTGTAGGTCAGCTTGACGGGAAAACGCAATCGGCCCTGAATGCCTGTTGCAAAGGTTTTACTCACCTCAGCCTCAAGCCCCCAGATGTCCACTTCACCCGCGTTGAAACCCAAATCCAATTCACTGGCGGCACATCCGGACGAAAACGTACAGCTACCGGTGAGATTGGAATAATCGTTATAAAAGCCAATCGCCTCTGCGCGTAAATCGGCGCTGTTATAGCGCAGCCCAAACTCGTAATTGATACTCTCTTCAGGCTCGACTTCATCATCCGAACCTGGCGGCACAGGCACAAACCCTTTGTGCACCCCGGCAAGCACACGCAAATTGCCCACTGCGCGATAGCTCACGCCAAGGCCAGGGATGAGGATATCGTCGCTACGCGACAGTGTTTGCCCGTTTAAGCGATTGGTGAAATCGGTGTCAATCATCTCCGCACGCACACCACCGCTGAGCGTCAAATCGCCCACGCTGACGGTATCATGCAGATGCACCGCCAGCGCTTCAGCAGTAGCACGGTTGCGCGTGGTAAAGCGCTCGGGGTTGCCGTCAGCCACAAGCTGGCCGGACTGCATCAGGTAGCCGCGCTCGGTATGATTGCGAACAATCTCGTCCTCGTGGTAACGGATGCCCAAGGTCACGGCATGCAAGCTGCCGGCGATCTCAGGCTCCCATTCGATCTGCGTCTGGATGCCTTGGGCCACAAAGTCTCGCCCGTTAGCGCCCAATAACAATGTCTCAGTGGAGGTGGTGGAATCTGCCTGGCCTGTGAGAATGTCGTAGAAGCTCGTATTCACCGGCGTATCAGGTTGCTCCAGAATACTTTGCAGTGTAGGTGCATCCCCTCCGAAACCATTCAGCTTGTCCCAGACTCGCGAAAATTCACGACGATACAGCGTCGTATTGATCGCATAGTCACCACCGGGATCCATATAGTGGCTCAAGCTGTATTGCTGGTGATCCCAGTCCATCTCGTCGCGTTGGCTGGCCGCATAACGACGCAGCGGATCCGCATCAAAATCAGCGTCAGTCAGGCCAAGATAGGTTTCATCAGACACTTCATCGGCATAGCCGATTTTCAGATCAAACTGGTGATACACCTCTGCATAAATATCGCTGTTGTAGCGCGCCTTCAGGAGGATGTCATTCTTATCAAAGCCCGTGTCACCGCCGCCATCGAGGTCCTTAAAACCCGATGCTTGAAGATGAACACCTTCCAATAACCACCCGTAGCGATCCGTGCTGTCTCCATAATAGCCATGAACTTTACCAAACCCATAACTGCCCAAAGCGAGGTCCAGGGCACCACGGTTGTCCTCTTCGCCCTCATCCCCGCCGGGAATGTCCCGACTGACGAAATTGATGGCGCCACCCACTGTATTTGGTCCGTACTGAATCGCTGAAGGCCCCTTAAAGACCTCCACAGATTGCATGCGCGCCATCAAGGGGAAGTAATACGCGGCAGGCGCTGAGTAAGGCGCCGGGGCAAACAAAATACCGTCTTCCATGAGCGCGATCTTTTTACTGCGATCGGAGCCCGACCCCCGCATACCGATATTCGGTCGCAGGCCATAGCCGTCCTCTTGCCGCACATAAACACCAGGCACTTCCTCCAGCACCCGATGCACATCCATATACCGCCACTGCTGCAAGGATTGCTCTTCCACCTTGTGCACGGAGCCCGGGGTCTTTTCCCGCGCCACGGCATCGCCGGTGATGGTCACGGACTCCAGACGGGTTGCCTGCTCCGCCCCTGGCTGACGATCCGCATCGGTCTCAGATTCCGAATCTGTCGGCGTTTGCGCGACGGCGAGGTGGGACCAAAAAACCAACACCGACAACAGCCCGGCACGTCTCAGCATCATCGGTTTGAGACGCCGATATCCATCGGCGTCGGGAGTTGCAAGCATCATGCGTTCACCCGAGTCATGTGATTGGTCCAACGGGCCTGCTTCCAGGTTTTACCCATGCGCCGGCTGGTGAGTGTAGTCGCATCAATATGATACAACTCGCCGGTATTTGCACTGGCAATAAACGCATCACCGTCTGGGCTCACTTCCAAGCCGCCGACATCGGATATGGCAATGGATGAGAGGTATCGTTTCTGTTGAAGGTCCCAGAACGTCAGGCGGTTGCCACGTGGACAACTGACAGCACCAATGCCATTGCTCGCAATTCGGGCACTCGCGGTGTAGTTGCGCAGTGGCCACAACTCATCATCATCAATGCTGAGCATTTCAATATCGCCCTGCCCTTGCTGCATACCCACGAGCTTGGGCATTTCTCGGCGGCCCTTATACTGACACGCGATCAGTATCGTACCATCAGCGCCCACGTCCAAGTGTCGGATAGAGAGCTTATCCACTGGGATTCGTCGCTCAGCGACACGCTCACCCGTGCGGCTGTCAATGAACAACAGCGCAGAATCCATCTCGTTGATGTTAAGTTCGCGCTTACCGCTGGAAGGGTGCGTCCTGAGTCCGCCGCCCGCCACCACCAGCGTACGCCCATCGGGCAATAAACGCAGATCGTGCGGACCAATGCCAGAGCTTGGCAACTCCCGGATAAACGCAAAGGTTTCACCGTCGCGCACGGTGATAACACCCTCCGCGGTGTCAATGATATTCTCGTTGGTGAACAGATATTGCCCATCGTGACTGAAGCAACCATGCCCGTAGAAATGGCGCCCAGGCTGACTTTCGATCAGAGCGATCTGTCGCCCCGCTGCGACGTCGAATACCGGCGCACGGGTGCCTGGCAAGGTGGGTAACGCGACCAAGCGTTCTGGACGCACCGGATGCACAGCAAAACCATGCGCTTTATCAGGCAAAGCCTGCGTGAAGTAAGCCTTGCCCAAATCGTCAAAGCCACTGATGTGGTGCCGGCCTTGCGGATCAATATGACCGTTGATGAAAAGTGCGCGAGCCGGGCGTGGAATCATGCCAAAAGACAAGCCCGAAGCCACGCAGAGTAGCGCCAACATGCGACGCCGAGTTATTCCCACTGCCATGTTAATCCGTATCCGATTCTGAACCTTTTGGTAACTGCAACCCAAGTGCTTGTAGGATATTAGCGCGCAATGGCTGGCTCACATCCTGCACCGGCCCCAACAACAAGGCGTTCACCGATGCGATATCATTCTCAATCGCGTCGTAAAGCGACCCTTCAATGCCGTCAATGGCATCAATAACGGCTTGTATATCCTGCGCAAAGTTTGTCGCCAACGTCTCTTCACCCACAGCGACCAGCCAATCGTCGAAACCCTGCGCCTCGGCGTCAGCCGCGTCACCACCAAGATACAGCGCTTGAAACGCAACGACGTTTGCGCGCAAGTTTTCTTTGGAAATGCGCGCATGAGGCGCCTCGACATCCTGCGGACAAGGCTGGCCCGCGCCACAAGTCGGCAAGGTGTTGGTCGCTGTGCCACCGAGAGGCTGGTCGAGCTTGTTCTCTTTCAGGGTTTTTTCGAAGTAAAACA
>DOIU01000034.1 GCA_003511825.1 Gammaproteobacteria bacterium
GGCTGGAATTCACTCCAGGAATCAATATCCGGGCCTGTATTTCTACTGTGTTCGCCCTTGAGCAATTGGGCAATGCCACAGGCGTATTCCACATTCTCAATGCCGCGCTGCAGTTCACCGGCAGCATCGTGATGGATTTTGCCATGCTCTTCGCCGATCATCTGGCAGATCTTGTCCGCATTCTCTTCAAGTAATTGCCTGAAGCGATACATCACCGCAGCACGCTTGCCAAGCGGCGTGCTGCGCCATTGTGGGTAAGCTGCCTGCGCAGTGGCGATGGCTGCTTCTACCGTCTCCTTCGTCGCGAGCGCAACCTGCTTGCTCACTTCGCCGGTTGCGGGATTGAAAACATCCTGTTTTCGATCGCCGGTGGTGACGATTTCACCGTTAATCAAATGGCCAACAGTATTCATTGACTAACACCTCCTGAATAGATGCATGATTTTTTTGTATTTACCAAGAACAAAGGTGCGGCTGACTAGCACTCAAGCACTGCTCTTGGCGACTACTCTATCTCCGATAGAATATCAGTCAGTATGGATAACATGTCCTCAATCTGCGCGGGCGTCACGATAAAGGGTGGTGACAGCGCCAAGGTATCGCCAGTCACCCTCACCATCAGTCCTTTTTGCCAGGACTTTTTCATCACCTCAAACCCCCGCGCTCCCGGGCGATCGGGGTCGGGCGCGAGTTCAATGCCGGCGATCAAGCCGATGGTGCGTATATCAATGATGTGATTGGCACCTTTGAGTTGATGGGTTTTCTCTTCCAAGACCGCGCCTTGCTCACGGACCCGACTGAACAATGACTCCGTCTCGTAAATATCCAGACAGGCCAGTGCCGCCGCTGTCGCCAAAGGATGACCGGAATAGGTGTATCCGTGGAACAGCTCGATCGGCGCATCGGCCCCTTCAAGCATCGTCTCATAGATTTCATCGCGAACGGCGACACCACCGAGAGGAATGACGCCGGAAGTGACACCTTTGGCAAAGGTGATGAGATCCGGTTCGACGCCGAAATACTGTGCCGCCGTCATCTCTCCCAGACGACCAAATCCGGTGATCACCTCATCGAAGATCAGCAGAATATCGTGCTCATCACAAATCTGTCTCAAGCGTTGAAGATAGCCTTTGGGTGGCGGTAATACACCGGTGGAACCCGCCACCGGCTCTACGATCACTGCAGCGATGTTCGAGGCATCGTGTAATTGAATGAGTCCCAATAAGTCTTCGGCGCGCTCGACACCAAACTCGACCTCACCACGACTGTAGGCGTTGCGCGCAGGGTCGTGGGTGTGGCGCAGATGATCGACACCGGCGATCAAATTCCCAAAATACATGCGGTTTTTGACAATACCACCCACGGATATGCCACCGAAACCGACGCCATGATAACCTCGTTCGCGACCGATCAAGCGCGTTTTTGAGCCCTTGCCACGGGCCCGTTGGTAAGCCAGGGCGATTTTCAGCGCACTGTCGACGGCTTCAGATCCGGAGTTGGCAAAAAAGAAGTGATTGAGATGCTCGGGAAACGCGTCTGCCAGTCGTGCAGATAACTCAAACGCGCCGGGGTGACCGAATTGAAAATTGGGCGCATAGTCCAGGGTTGCGACCGACTTGCTGATTGCCTCGACGATTTTCGGGTGGCTGTGCCCCGCATTGCAACACCACAAGCCGGCGGTGCCGTCGAGAATATCGCGGCCGTCTTCGCTTTGATAGTACATACCTTTTGCGGAGACGATCATGCGAGGATCGGCTTTAAACTCCCGGTTAGAGGTGAACGGAATCCAAAAGCTATCTAGCGCTGGACGATTCATGGCCCTGCCCCCGTGGTTGTGTTTTGTGGCTGGCGTATAGCACGACGCCCTCGTCGATGCCGACCATACCATCGATGTGATGGCTGCCGTGCCGTAGGTCGTCGGCGATAAGCTGATACAACGGACCCATAATCATTCTCCTACAACGTGAAACGTGGACGACTTTGCCCCGGAGGCCGGTGACTCAGCGCCATTCTCATTATCGCGTGGTATCGTCGAGACCGCGCATTTTTTCGGAGCGTCGACGCAGTAACTCCAGGGCGAGTAAAAATAAGACTGACACCAAAATCAGTAAGGTGGCGACAGCCAGAATGGTCGGATTGATTTGCTCTCGCAGTCCCGAAAACATTTGTCTTGGGATGGTACGTTGCCCAGGACCTGCCAGAAAAAGCACCACCACGACCTCGTCAAACGAGGTGACAAAGGCAAACATGGCTCCGGAAATAACACCCGGCCGTATCAGCGGAACAACGACATCAAAGAACGTTCTAATAGGCGATGCGCCCAGACTCAAGCCCGCATAATACAGAGATCTATTAAAATTACTCAGTGTCGCCGTCACCGTAATAATCACGAAGGGCACACCAAGCGCAGCGTGCGCGATGATTAAGCCAAGATACGACCCGGCCAGACTAAACTTGGTGTAAAAGAAAAACATGCCCGCCGCGATAATGATCAACGGAACAATCATGGGTGACAGCAACAGCGCCATGATGGCTCGCTTAAAAGGCATATCATCGCTGGAAAGGCCGATCGCTGCCAAGGTACCCAATGTCGTGGCGATCAGCGTGGCAAAAATGCCGATAAAAAAGCTGTTCTTGATCGCCAGCAACCAATTGTCATTTTCTACAATTCCCTGATACCAGCGCAGTGAATACGCCTCGGGGTCCAACTGCAACATGCCCTGCGTAAAGCTGAAGAAAGGCTCGGCGTTGAAAGACAGCGGAATGATGACCAGAATCGGCAAGATCAAAAAGAACAGGACTAACCACGCCGATAGCTTAAGCGCGTATTCTCCCAAGATATGCCAAAACGTGTAGTAGGCGGGATATGAAGCTCTTGCCATGTCGCTCACCCCAGTTTGATGTTGCTGGCGCCAATAAAGTGGTCGTATATCCAGTAGAGCGCCAAAATCAACACCAGCAACAAGCTACCCAACGTCGCGGCGAGGCCCCAGTTGTTCGACTGCTGCATATGAAAGGCAATAATATTGGAGATCATTTGCCCATCCGTGCCCCCCACCAATGCCGGTGTGATGTAGTAGCCCACAGAAATGATAAACACCAGCAAGGCACCTGCGGATAAACCCGGCAACGTATTGGGCAGATAGACGCTTATAAACGCCGAAATCGGTTTGGCACCCATCGATTGCGCGGCCCGCATTAGGCTCGGATCGATCCCTTTCATGACGCTAAAAAGCGGCAATACCATAAAGGGTAGCAGTATATGCGTCATCGCAATGATGGTTGAAAACTCCGTGTAGAGCATTTCAATCGGCTGATTGATTATCTTTAACGCCATCAACGTCGAGTTGACGACGCCATTGGTTTGCAGAAGCGCGATCCACGCAGTCGTGCGCACCAATAACGATGTCCAGAACGGCAGCAGCACCAGGATCATCATGAGATTTGCGGTCTTGGACGGCGCGTTTGCCAGATAGTAGGCCAGCGGGTAACCGAGCAAGAGACAACTGAAGGTGATGACGAGTGCCATCCACAGCGTTTTCTGGTAAAGCTTGATGTAGATTTGCGCCGACTCGCGCTGCTGAATGTCGCCGTCGGCATTGCGCTCAAGATCCAGCGCAGTCAAGTAATAACCGTCTGTATAGACTTGGCCCGCCTTCTTGATCGCCCGCCAGATTTCCACTCGCTGCCACTTTTTGTTGGCGACACGAATCATGTCTGCGCCGCCGTTCAGCAAGGCTTCATCCGTCTGTCGCTTCATCCGCCTCGCGGTGGATTTGATGACGCTTGAGGCGCCCGGCCAATGCCGGTTGATTTCTTCAGCCAGCTTTCCGGATTTGCGGGTTTGAGCCAGACGTTTCAAATCCAGTGCAAGGCGGTTGAGCACGGCGTCATCCGGTAACGTTTGGCCCTCCCATTGCTCCAGCGCTTGCAGCGTATCAGGTATGAGCTCAGCCACAACCGGGTTGTAAACACCACGATACAGCATTGTCCCTATCGGTGCCACAAACGCAAAAAAGAGAAACAACAACAGCGGCACAACCAGCGCCAAAGCAAACATCTTTTTGCGGCGCAACTCTCGTTGCGCCAAGACGTACTCTCGACGGCTGAGTTTTTCGACCGCTGCTGGATTCCCGGTACTCATCGCTGATTCGCTATCACGCTGCTGAGGGCAGTGTCGTGCAGCCGCGGAACGCTTGCCGCGACTGCACGGACAGCATTACTTCAACAACCACTCGTTGAATTTTTCGCCCAGTGATTCTCCGTAGTCCGCCCAGAAAATGCCATCGGCTTTCAAACCCTCGTCCAAGTGTGATGTCGGCAAATCGGGCACAACAGCTGGGTCAACCAACGCCATGGAGGATTTTCGCGTCGGCCCATAAGCCACGTCCGGCATACCCGAGAGCGGCTTGGTACCGGTGGCGAACTTGATAAAGTCCATCGCCAGATCTTTGTTCTTGGAGCCCTTCACAATAGACCACACATCCAAATCGTAGATGTGTGCATCCCAGACCATTTGGAAGGGTTTATTGTCTTCTTTGATCGCGCTGAAGATACGGCCATTTGCCGATTGGCCCAGGGTAGCACCGCCATCGTTGAGCAACTGAGGCACTTGTGACCAAGAGTCAAACCAAACGATATCGCCCTTGATCGTATCGAGTTTGGCAAACGCTTGTGCCTGCCCTTCATCGGTAGAGAGCACTTCGTAGACTTGATCTCGCGCGACACCGTCTGCGATTAACGCCCATTCTAAATTGACTTGAGGCCGCTTACGCATCGCGCGTTTGCCAGGAATTTTTGCCGTATCGAAAAAGTCGTTGATGCTCAACGGCTTATTGTCGCCAACGGTTTCTTCGTTGTAGGCATAGATGATCGTCCAAACGATATTGCCCACACCACATTCGTTGGCCACCGCCGAGGGAATAAAATCATCCAAGGGTGCCGCCCCGTCCGCGCCCTTCGGAAAGGTTGCGGGATCAATCACTTCGAGCAAGCCTTCGGAGCACGCGCGCTCAAGATCGATCACTTCAATGTCAACGACATCCCACTGAATGTTGCCGGCTTCCACCTGCGCTTTGATTTCTGCGATACCGCCTGAGTAATCTTCAAATAACAGCTTGGTGCCTGTCTCGGCCGTGTAGGGGTCGAGCATGTGTTTTTTTTGTGCGGCGCCATAGGCACCACCAAAAGACACGACCGTCATTTCAGCAGCAAACGTTTGTGATGCAAACAATACCGAAAGCGCTGCAGCTGTTGAGAGATGTTTGAGTGTCATCGGAGCCTCCTGAGTTCTGATTGTCAATGATGCCGTAGGGTGCAAGGCCAACATGCGCGTACGATCAAACCCTCTCACATCGGTGAAAAGGCAAAGCTATCGCGCGCACGAAAAACAAGTTGAACCTCATCGCCAACCGCGATGCGAGGCGCCGCATGGTCATTGAGATACTTCACGACAATCTCAGTACCATCCGGCAGTTCAAAAAAGTAGCGCAAAAAATCGCCGACGTAGAGCCGGTCGGTCAATTTCACGGTAATGGCGCTATCGTACTCATGGTCTGTGGGAAGAATAAATAATTTCTCTGGACGAATCGCTACGGTGACCTTGTCACTGCCACTATCACCGCAATCAACACGGGTAGCGCGGATCACTTCGCCGGTACTCACTTTGATGTCGGCGATATCGTCGCTTACGTGTTCAACAACGCCGGGCAGAAAGTTGTTTTCACCGATAAAATCGGCGACAAAGGCGTTGCTCGGCTGCTCGTACAGCACATCAGGGCTGGCGCACTGCTGCACCACACCGTCGTTAAACACCGCTATTCGATCTGACATGGTCAAGGCTTCCGTCTGATCGTGCGTCACGTAAATCACGGTAAATCCCAGTTTTTTGTGCAACCGCAAAATTTCCAACTGCATTTGCTCGCGGAGCTTTTTGTCTAACGCCCCCAGAGGTTCGTCCATCAAGACCAAACTGGGGTTGAAGATCAGTGCACGGGCTAATGCAACTCGTTGCCGCTGCCCGCCGGACAGCTGACCGGGGGTGCGATTGCCAAACGCCTCCAACTCAATCAGCGCGAGAAACCTGGCGACCTGGGATTCGATCTCCGCCTTGGGTTTTTTCCTGACTTTCAGCGGATAAGCCAGATTCTCGGCGATACTCATGTGCGGGAAAAGCGCATAGTTTTGGAACACCATACCGATATTCCTGCGGTAAGGTGCTGTGCGGGTGATGGGGTGCTTGTCGAGCAAAATGTCGCCACTGGTGACGCTCTCGAACCCAGCCATCATCATCAGTACCGTCGTCTTGCCCGAGCCGGAAGGCCCCAGTAGTGTGAGAAATTCGCCTTGTGAAACGTCGAGATTAAAGTCTTTGACGACGAGCGTGACTTGGTCATAGCTTTTTTGTACGGCTTTGAATTGCAGGTAGTGATCTGATGCGTCGTTGAATGTACCTGGTGTATTCATAAGCTAGGGACTGCTATCTAACCGCAAGCGGGCCAGATAGGATTGACTAAGCGCCACGGTCGATCACGCGACAGTCTTCGCGTAATACAATGACTCGATCTAGCCATGGCGAGTAATTGAGTGTCATTGGACAGCTGCATGTTAGATAAGCCTGGATCTCCAATGCGGCCTGAAATGGCTTCAGCCGAGCCGATATCAACGATGTTTACCGGGTTTCAACGTATCGCATTTCCCTGACAATTTCCACTCCTAATTGTCTCTCATGCGGGTTTGAAATTTCAGCGGAATGGCGACACCCTTTTGGTGCGGCCGGAACACTTAATGCTCTGTGATAGGGCTGAATTTGTTGCACTGCAACTCGCTTCACCGCAACGGTCACCAGAGCAAGCACGCTGATCACCATTCAGTCTCAGGGGTGAGTCGCTGAGTGACATTTCCAGGCCTTGACGATAACTCTCACGCGACCGATACAAACATCGACTCGACTCTCGGGCGACTTCCGTGCTCGGCGGGAACTGAATTTCTCGTTGTTGACGAAGAGACGGGTCTTGTGGTTTCGATAAACCACCAGGGACAGACTATGCGTATAACAGCGTCACCCAAATACGGGTCGCCGTAAAAGACAGTTCGACCCTAGTGCGGCGAGTGTCGACGCATGCACTCATAGCCAGGCTCACTGCCAGGCTACTGGACACCGACACCTTCCAGCGCCTTGAGCAGCCGCAACACCTCAGTAGAGGCCGCTTCCACGCGGGCTATTGCCTCAAGGGCGTCAGAGACCCGGCCCCGGTTATACAATTCCACCGCCTGTACGCCGTGCTGATGCACAACCTTGTGCGGATTCTGCAACGCGCTGTACGCGGGATGCCGTCGGATTTTGTCGTCGCGAACCTTATCGTACCACTTGCCCAATCGGCAGCTGTGATGATCCGAAAGCTCAGAGGCCGACAAAGACGTCTTGCCCACAATCATGCTGACCAGGTTTTTCTTCCAGATGACGTGATCCGATTGCGCCAGCTTGATGACCTTATCGGGGATATCCTGCGTGGAGAGTTCTTCAATGTCGCGATTGGTCTGCGCTTGCACGCTCTCGATGGCGTCGACAATGGTATCGGCACTTTTTACACAGCTGAAAGTGCTTGATGCCACAGTTGCAATTTCTTGCACAACGTCCTCCGTCTCATTCGCTTGTTCGGTCAGCGAATGCGCGATATTGGACGTATTGCGAGAGACCCCTTCAAAGGCGTGAATCATCGAATCCATTAAGTGATTCACTTCGCTGATTGCGCCCTGCCCCGAACTGGTGACGGCAGTGCTCTCATCCAGCGATGCGCAGATTTCAGACAGTTCGCGTTCAAACTCGACAACCAAGTTAGCGATTTTTTTGGTTGCCGTTTCTGATCTAGATGACAAAACGCGCATCTCCTGGGCGACCACACCGAAGCCCAAACCGGCTTTGCCCGCCCGACTCGCCTCCACCGACGCATTGAGCGATAGCAAATTGGTTTGAAAAGCGATACCTCTGATGTCATCGGCGATCCCACTCACCGTCTTGGCGAAACTGGTGAGTTTCGTCAGCTTGTCGTTGTTGTCTTGCACGGCGCGATGGATTTTGTCAAAGGCGGCCACGGCACTGTCAAGCTTATTTGACACCGCCAGGGCGGTCTCGAGCGATGCATCCGACCCTTCATTGATCTGTTCACTGAATCGACGGACTTCCCGGATGGAGGCGTTCATCTGCTCCGTGGCAGAGGCGACGGACTGCGTGTACTTATCCACATTTTGCAGGCTGTAGAGCAACTGCGCAGAACCGATTGAGGCCTCGTTGGTGGTGACCGAAAAATCAACCACCCTATCCAATCGGCGCTTGGCCGCCTGCTGCAGGGACCGGGCGAGATGCACAATAGCGGACCCCAAGGGACAACCCATATCCACATCAACAGCGAAGTCGCCCGTGCTGAGCGCATTGATCGCGCGCACGTAGTCATCTTGCGCGTGCTGGGGTTCTTGAGTGACTGCCAAGGCTTCCATGTTGCTCTGTCCATCCTTTGACGATACGCATCCTGCGTCTCGGAGTTGTAAAAAATAGCGACGATGCCTAGATGTTCGCCATGCCTACATATCGCCCATGTCAAGAGACTTCTTTAATGCCAATCCAGGGAGCAGCGCCCACAATCTTCTCGACCACGGGGTACGCCTCGGGGTGAACGGCGGACGCGTCCAAGGCATTGTCACCCTCACGGATGCGCAAGAAACCCGCGGCCTGCTCGTAAGTTTTGTCACCGAGACGCGGCACTTTGAGGAGTTTCTTTCGGTTTTTGAAAGCGCCGTGCTCATTGCGAAACTGGACAATGTTTTCCGCCAGTGTCTTGCTCAAGCCCGACACATGCATCAACAGCTCAGCAGAAGCCGAGTTAACGTCCACCCCCACTGCGTTAACGCAGTCTTCCACCACCCCATCCAAGGTCCGCCCGAGCTGCGTCTGATTGACATCGTGTTGATACTGGCCCACGCCGATGGATTTCGGGTCAATTTTGACCAATTCTGCCAGCGGGTCTTGCAGACGTCGCGCAATGGACACCGCGCCTCGCAATGACACGTCTAAGGACGGAAATTCATGCGCCGCGACCTCCGAAGCCGAGTACACCGAGGCGCCGGCCTCACTGACCACAATCTTTTGCAGGCCGAGCGTTTTGTGCTGCTTGACCAAGTCGGCAACCAAGCGATCCGTTTCCCGTGACGCCGTGCCATTGCCAATCGCCACCAACTTGGCGCCGTGTCGCTGCGCCAGTTGTGCCAAGGCGTGGATGGATGCGTCCCACTGCTTTTTCGGCGGGTGTGGATAGAGCGTAGTGGTCTCGAGCAGTTTACCTGTCTCGTCGATCACGGCGACTTTTACGCCGGTGCGGATGCCTGGGTCCAGGCCGATGGTGGTCATGGCGCCGGCGGGCGCAGCCAATAACAGCGCGGACAGGTTCTTGGCAAAGACGGTCATACTGCTGTCTTCGGCGGCCTCGCGCAGACGCAGCTTTAAGTCCACATCTAAGCGGGTCTGCAGCTTGATCTTCCAGGCCCAAGCAGCGCATTGCAACAACCACGCATCCGCCGCGCGCCCCTGATCCTCAAGCTTAAAATGGCTCGCCACCATGGCTTCGCAAGGGTGCGGACCCGCTGCATCTGCGGTTGGCAGATCCAATGTCAGGTATAAAATATCTTCATTGCGCCCCCGAAAAAGTGCGAGCGCGCGGTGTGACGGCACTTTGCAGATGGCTTCGTCGTAGGCGAAATAGTCAGAGAACTTTTTGCCTTCTTCCTCTTTACCCGCCACGACTTCGGACTTCAGATGCGCGTTGTCCCACAGGAATTCTCGCAACGTGCCGGTCAGGGTCGGGTCCTCGGCAAATCGCTCCATCAGGATTTGCTTGGCGCCCTCCAGCGCATCGGCGGCCGCAGTGATGCCGGCGTCGACATTCAGATAGCCTGCCGCCACTGTTTCGGGCACTTGCGTTGGATCATCGAACAACGCATCGGCCAAGGGTTCCAACCCGGCCTCGCGCGCCATTTGCGCTTTGGTGCGACGCTTGGGCTTATACGGGAGGTACAGATCCTCCAGGTCGGTCTTGGTCTCAGCGGCGAGAAACTGCGCTTTCAAGGCATCGGTCAACTTCCCCTGCTCATCGACACTCTTGAGGATCACGCCGCGGCGTTCCTGTAGCTCACGCAGATAGGTCAAGCGCACGTCGAGTTGGCGTAGCTGGGTGTCATCCAGCCCTTGGGTGACTTCTTTGCGGTAACGCGCGACAAAAGGGACGGTCGCCCCCTCGTCCAGCAGGGTAACGGCGGCATCGACTTGCGCCGGTGCAACGGCCAGCTCATTGGCAATGATTTGACTGATATTCATAGAACTCGGGGTAACGTTAAGAAAGGGGTAAACCCAAATCGGTAAAGTCGTTGATGGTGACGAAATCGTGTGCATCCAGCTCGGGGCGTTGTGAATCGGGTTTCGCCACGCCACGCAGATGTTTCAGACCAAACGCATGCGCCGCCTGCAGTACCGCGAGGTTGTCATCAACCAACAGCGTGCGTTCCGGGTCGTAGGGTTCGTGGTCTTGTAAAGCGGCCCAAAAGCCATCGCCTTCCTTGGGTAGCCGCAAGTCATGAGAGGAGATCAAGCGGTCAAAGTGGGGGCCTTTCGGTGCGCTCAAGTTTGAGCGCCAGGCTGTCACGGTGCGCGTTGGTCAGCAGCACCAGGCGAATGCCGCGTGCCCGCGCCGCCTGCAGAAACGCCACCACGTGCGGAAACACGCGAATGCGGTCAGCCACTTCGCGTTTGAGTGCGACGATATCCACCTGCAGCGCATCGCGCCAAAAATCCAGGCAGTACCACTCAAGCCGTCCTTTGTTCTCCTCCATCAGACGGAACAACTCGGCCTTGACCTCATCCAGCGGACGCTGATGCAGCTCGGCATAACGCCGGGGCAAGTGGTCCACCCAGAAGTGGTTGTCAAAGTGTAAGGGGCTGACACCTGACTTT
>DOIU01000341.1 GCA_003511825.1 Gammaproteobacteria bacterium
TGCCGGACTTGGAGGCATCGGCAGCGCGCAGGGGCAGATCGCAATCACGGCTATTACTTCAGCAGCCGCAGTTTCTGTTGTTCTTGGCGGCTATCGCCTTGGTGCAGTCCAGCCATGCGGTGTTGTACGGATTTGCCACCATCCATTGGCGAGACGCCGGGATCAGCGAGGCAGCGATTGGCTGGCTTTGGGCTGAAGGCGTGATCGCAGAAATCGCCGTGTTTTACACGGCAGCGCACTTCACCCGGCGACTGGGCCCATGGAGGCTGCTGATGATCAGCAGCATGATCGCCAGTCTCCGCTGGGCGGGTTTGGCCTCAACCACTACACTGACACATCTCATTCTGCTGCAATGGCTACACGCCTTTAGCTTTGCACTCAGCCACCTTGCGCTGGTTGAATTCATCACTCGTCGGGTGCCGGCATCGGCCACGACGAGCGCGCAAACCTTGGTCGATGCCCTCTCACTGGGTCTCGCCTTTGGCGGCACCATGCTCTTGGCGGGCATACTCTATACCGCCTACGCCGGCGGCGCCTGGTATTTGATGTGCGCGATGACGCTCATCGCGCTGGCGCTCGCCTTCCTCGGCCATCGACGGTTTCGCGCAGTGATCAGTTTTTAATCCTGCGCCAGCACCCGCGCCACCGCCTCTGCGAAGCGGTCAACATTGTCATGGCTGATACCCGCCACATTCATACGCCCACTGCTGACCATATAGATGCTGTCTTCGTCGCGCAGTCGGGCGACCTGCTCAGGCGTGATCCCCAGAAAGGAAAACATCCCCTTTTGCCGCTCAATAAAGCTAAAGTCGCCGGCTGCACCGGCCTGGGCCAGCTGACGGCTCATCAGTTGGCGCAGCGTATTCAGTCGGTCGCGCATCAACGCCAACTCCGCGGACCATTGCTCGCGCAACTCCGGGTCGGATAAAATCGTACCGACAATGGCCGCGCCGTGATGCGGCGGCATGGAATAAATCCCGCGCACGGTATTCTCAAGCGTCGATTTCACCGTGTCCGCGAGCGTCTGGGATGCACTCAAGACAGCGCACCCACCGATGCGCTCGCGGTACAAACCAAAATTCTTGGAACACGATGTACAGACAATGAGCTCTGGCAAGCGTTCTGCGAGCAATCGCACGCCGGCAGCGTCAGCGTCGAGACCATCGCCAAAGCCTTGGTAGGCCATGTCCACCAGGGGCAAGAACCCACGCTCAAGCGCGAGGTCGCACACCGCTTCCCACTGTGCGAAGGTGGGGTCCATCCCGCTGGGATTGTGGCAACACGCATGCAGAAGCACGACATCGTCAGGCCCTGCGGTTGCTAATTTTGCAAGCATGGCATCAGCATCAAGATCTTTATCCGCGCAGTTGTAATACGGGTACTCGCGGATCGGTAACCCGGCGGCACCGAACAAATCCCAGTGATTGGCCCAGGTGGGGCTGCCCACCCATAGGGAGGCGTCGGGGTTGCAACGCAGAATAAACTCCGCCGCGACGCGCAATGCACCGGTCCCGCCCGGCGTTTGCACCGTACGAAACCGCTCTGAGACGGCTGCGTACACGTCTCCGAGAATCAATTGACTCATAGCGGTGTTGTATTGCTCGTCCCCCGCCATCCCGACGTAGGTTTTGGTCGTCTCGCTCGCCAAATACTGCTGTTCGGCAGTTTTCACTGACGCTAAAATGGGCGTGTGCCCGTGGTCGTCGCGATACACGCCCACGCCCAAATCAATTTTCTGAGGGTTCGGATCAGCCCGAAAAGCCGCCATCAAGCCAAGGATTGGATCCGTTTCTACAGGTTTAAGAGTGGAAAACATGCCATCCCCATCGCGCACTTTTCACAACGATCGCGGGTGCGTCGTTGTTCCACGCGTTCAACAAACGTATCAGGATAGCATGATTGTCGCCGTCCTCAGGCGCAAACCCGTGCAAAACCTTGCGATTGCTCACTTGACCTTAAACCATACCGCCCAAAACCGGCAATAAGGCCTCAATACCGCCGACAAACGCAAGCAGTTCCGTACAAAAATGTACACGAAAACAACCAGAATTGCGGACCATAAGTGAACATTAAATTGGACAGGGGTAGGAAGCTGACTGGCATGCCGCGCGAGAAAAAGCGACACGCATTGTTGGGCAAGGTAGCACGGCGCACCCTGGAGTTGCTGGTATGGAGGACCGTAACGCAACTGCCGTCCACGGACAAATACGTGATCATCGGCGCACCCCACACCAGCTTGTGGGATTATCCGCTGACCTTCCTCTACTTGTATTCTATCAATGTGCGTGCGCGCTGGTTAGCCAACGGCAAAACCCATCCGCTGTTGCCCAAGCGTGTGGTTCGCGCCCTGGGCGGTTTTGATTTGCCTCAGCGCACTGCCCATAATCGGGTTGATGCCTTAGTGGAACAATTCACACACCACGATGACCTGGTGATGGGGTTTGTTCCTGAGGGCACAACGGCCTTTGTCCCGCGCTGGAATACCGGTTTTTACCACGTCGCAATCGGTGCGGGCGTCCCCATTGTGCTGGGGTTTATGGATTACCCATCGCGCACCATAGGCTTGGCGCATGCGTTTATGCCAAGTGGCAACCTCGACACCGACCTCGCCGCCCTTCGCAACTATTACTTGGGCAAACAAGGCCGACACCCTGAACGCACGGGCCCGATCAAGCTCTAGCGAGGTTTCACGATATCCGCGATCTCAGCGATGCTAGCAACCTCCGCATCGGGTGTGATTTCCCACGGATCAAACACGGCAGACGCATCGCGGCGCACCCAGATGGCGCGCATGCCTGCGGATTTGGCACCCATCACATCAAACGGATTGCTCGATACCATCCATGCCTCATCGGCCGACACCTGAGCCTGATCTAAAAAGTAACGATAGACGGCAGGGTCCGGTTTGTATGACGAGACCGGCTGTACGCTCACCACCCCTTGGAAGTGCTCATCGATACCGGCATGCTGAAGCAAGCCGGTCACCATCTCGGCATTGCCGTTCGAGAAGGCGTAGAGTGTCAATGCGTCGCGCTGCAGCACCGGCAAGCCTGTCGCTACGTCTGCAAACGCCGGCAGTGTTTTATAGAGCGTCATGAGGTGCGACTGCGCGTCGGGCGATAGCCCTGTCTGCAATGCGGCGTTCGTATAGGCGAGTGCCTGTTGGGTGCACACGGTAAAATCCGCATGCAAGCGCATCAGTCCGCGTCGAAACGTGTATTCCAGCTGCTTGTCGCGCCATAGCTGAGAGAAGGCCGTTGCTTTATCACCCACGAGCGTTGCCAGTGCCTGTCGCACGCCATGGGTGTCAATTAGCGTGCCGTAAATATCAAAAGCCAATGTCGTCATGATCACCTCAACGCAAGGGCTTGCGCCCATTATCCCTGCAGCGTCATCGCTCACACTCGACGACCGCCGCGCTTGAATACCGAGGGTTCGACTCTACAATGCGGCTATAACCCGTTCAAGTTGCCGACACATGCGCGATGCATAACCCCTTCTCTACCCAGCGCCCGCTGCTGTTCGCCCACCGTGGCAGCTGCCAGCTCGCGCCTGAAAACACCTTTGCGGCCTTTGATGTTGGGCTGCAAGCACAAGCGGACGTGCTGGAGATTGATGTCCGGCTCAGTCGCGATAACACCTTAATGGTGATTCATGATGTCAGGGTCGATCGCACCACCGAGGGCGTGGGGGCCGTGCGAGACCACACCGTGACCTCACTCAAAAAACTGGATGCCGGCTACCGTTTTCGCGACCAGCAAGGCGCGCGCTTTCGCGGCCAGCAGGTGCGGCTGCCGACGCTGTTGGAACTGTACCAAGCGTACCCGCATACCTTGGTCAACATTGACATCAAAGACAAGCACTTACCTGCCGCCCGACGCCTGGCTGACACGATTGAGCAAGCCGATGCACAGCACCGCACCACCGTCGCCAGCTTTCACAGTAAGGTTCTGCGCTATTTCCGCCAAATTGCACCACATATCGCCACCGCCGCCACGTTCGGCGAAGTCGCCGCCCGTTATGTCGGCGGGACTCGGCTTACCCCTTGGGCATCGAATGCCAACGTGGTGGCATTGCAGATTCCGCTGCGCTATGGCGTCCTGCGACTCGACGGCCGCTCCTTAATCAACCGCATTCATCGCAACGGGCAAAGCGTGCACTACTGGACCGTCAACACGCCCGACACCATGCGCGCATTGTTGCAGCGCGGTGCCGACGGTGTGGTCACTGATCGCCCCGATCTGGCACTGCAGGTGTTTCGCGAGCTGGGGTTTAAGTGACTCACCGTTCGCCTTGGTATGCATCTCGGATAATCTTGTAGCACGGTGTGTACGTCGTGCCCGGTAACTTCATCCGCGACTGCGCCACAAACGACTCCAACAGCCTGTCCATGTCTGCCATCAGCTCAGGATCGCCATGGATTTCAAATAAACCATGCTGCTCGATTGCGCGTATACCTTCGTCCTTCACATTCCCCGCGACAATGCCGGAGAAGGCGCGACGCAAATTGGCGGCGAGCAAGTGTCGCGGCTGATTTTTATGCAGGTTCAGATCCCGCATATTGTCATGTGTTGGGTGAAAGGGGCGCTGAAAAGCCGGATCGATGTGCAGTGACCAATTGAAGTAATAGGCGTCGCCACTGTCTTTGCGCTGCTCGCGCACATCGTTAATGCCCGCTTTGACCGTATTGGCCACCTGCTCCGGGTCATTGATGATGATCTCATAACACGACTGAGCCGCCTCGCCGAGCGCGCGGCCAATAAACCGATCAATCTGTTCAAAGTATGCCGCCGCGCTCGCCGGCCCGGTAAAGATCAATGGAAACGGCAGATCGCGATTGTCAGGGTGCAGCAAAATGCCCAAGATATAGAGAATTTCTTCCGCCGTGCCGACACCGCCCGGAAAGACAATAATGCCGTGGCCGACGCGCACAAACGCCTCCAACCGCTTCTCAATATCCGGCATGATCACCAATTGATTCACGATCGGGTTGGGTGACTCTGCGGCGATAATGCCCGGCTCGGTAATGCCGAGGTAACGCCCCT
>DOIU01000402.1 GCA_003511825.1 Gammaproteobacteria bacterium
CTTCTTCCAGACTCTGGCCGAGCAAGACTTCGGCGCTCGATCGATCAATGGCGTAGCCACTAAAGTCATCAATGCGCACCAACACACGATCGCCGTCGGACAATGCGGTCCAGCCTGCGTCGTCCTCCTGGAATCGCGGTAGCGCTTGCGCCTCGGCGCGCATCGCCACGGGTCGCAAGCCGACCTCGGCGAACCGCTGCTGCAGTTTCTGCATCAGCGCTTGCGCCACAACGGCAACCGGGTAGGTGTCGCCCGACTGGCGATCGCCCACCGCGAAATGCAAGTCTTCAATGTCTTGCGAGACCATTTCTTCCAGCGCGAACGGAATAGCCTTCACCGCGCGCGAGGCATTGCCGGCGACCGTGACGCTAAACAGGCTAACGGCTTCTGCAGGCAGGATAACCGTGAGCTTGCGCCCTTCGACTTGGTCAGCAATATTTTCAAGCGTGTCCCTGCGCGTTTCAGAGACAGCATTGCCCTGATCATCGCAGATGAGCCACTGACCGTACTCAGCGTCGGTGTCAGTCAGGTAAAGAACGATGTTTTTTGCCAAATCTCATTCCCACTAAAATACGTTTCTGGAGCGTTGCAATACCGCGCTGGCTCCGCTGGCATCGCGCTTCACCAAGGTAAATTGAGTCAGCGTCACTTCGCCAGTCACTACTTCAATACGGATCATGAAGAACGCCGATGCCGTGGTGACACGATTGTCCAGCGCTTCTTTGATCTCAGTTTTGTCCGCCAACCCGGCTTCAGCGAAGAAGTCATTGCCGCTGGCGAACGGATCTCGCGGCTCGCCACCCTCAGCCAGTGCGTCCTCTTGCGCGCGACTGACGAGTGCTTCGAGGTCAAATAACTCCTCACACTCCGGGTAAAGCTCCCACTGATTGCCACTCCAGCGCGTCAGCTCGTCTGACTTATTACCGAGCGTCTCATCAATAGAGGCAATCACATCCGCCGTGGCCGTGTTCACATTGATCGCCGTCACCTCCGGCAAGGCCGTAATG
Organism: Gammaproteobacteria bacterium; assembly: GCA_003511825.1. Taxonomy (GTDB): domain Bacteria; phylum Pseudomonadota; class Gammaproteobacteria; order Granulosicoccales; family Granulosicoccaceae; genus UBA7957. The sequence continues at coordinate 1,008 of DOIU01000402.1, forward strand.
TGCGGCAACAGCAAGTCGTAGTCAGCCTGCTCATCTTCAATCGCAGGATTAAAGCCCTTGACCATCTTAATGTCGCTCACGCTGGTTAAGGCGCGATTGGCAGGACGGTATGGCACTTCCAGGCCGGCGTAGTAGTTCTCTTCGGCACCATCTTCGCCCTGCGCTTCAGAGTCTGCATCGAGCCAATCCGCAATCGCCGACGCTTTGGAGGCATCGATGTTCAGCGAGGTGAGCAAGCGTTTTAATTGTGCCAGATATTCTGTGTCAATCTTGCCATCGGCAGTCAACAGGTTGTTCAGATTGAATCGTCCCTGCAGATCAAACACGCAACCGGTGATGGTGGACTGGTCTACCGGTACCGGCGGCAAGGATTGTGCCCAATCTTCGTCCAGCGTATCGGTTTTGCCGGTGTTGCTGTCCTGCTTGTCACGCATGAGCGTGGCCGCGGCAAACTTCTCGCCACCCAACGCCAACGCACGGGCTTGTTGCAAGGATTGCTGATTCGTGGCACGGCGGATATCCAGGCGCTGCTGGGAGGTCATGGAGACGACGGTGATGGCGGCCAAGGCCACCATTAACAGTACCGTGATGATGGCGACACCCGTTTGGCGTCTGTGTGTGTTGCGTGGCAGGCGCATCATCCGGGCACCACAAACACGCGACGCACTTCACCGAAGTCGTCCAGATCGAGCGTCATCTCGATGGCGCGCGGCAAGCTATCATCGTTACTCTCCGCATTGGCGGGAGGCCATTGCTCCGTCCACTCCTCGCCATTGAGAAAGCGCACCCCGACTTCGGCCACTTTTTCAGCCAAGCGACGGGTTTTGACCGAGCCTTCCTCCAGACGATCGAGGTAGTACCAGTATTTGCGGTAGAGCTTACCGTCTTCAAGATACCAGGCCACGCGCTGCATATGACCGCGTGGCGGTAAGATATCCTCAGCGGGATTCGCCCAGCCACCGCGCGTGAGTTCAATCAGATAGGTGCCTTGCTCGCTGTATCGCAGGGCCGCCAGGTCGCTGCCGACTTCGTCGCGGATCGGGCGCTGGGCCAGTTGCTCAATGTCTTCGCTCAACCAGTAGAAAACGCGCTGCAGCTCGGCGAGGCGCTGGCTGTGTAACTCGGAGGACTCGCGCACCTGTTGAATCTGATACCAACCGGCATAGGCCGCACCGCCAATAATCACAAAGATGGCTGAGGCGACCAATAGCTCGATCAACGTAAAACCAGCGCTGTTGCGTCGGCGGCGAGGCATACGGGCCAGTGACATCACTGCTCTGCCTCCGCTTTTCCGTCCGCATAAACCGATGGGCTTGCCAGGAATCCGGGCAAGGTGTAGAGCGAGGTGGTGGCGTCTTCTTCCTTGCGCACGCTGATTTCAACGCGGCGCAGGTGTTTATCGTTCACGCGCAAGACTTCGGTGCGCCAGTACCAGCGGGCATTCGCCATATCGACGTCGCCTTCGTCTTTGCCGAGCTTGGGCCAGCTGTCGAGGGTTTGTAACTCCGCCAGTTTGTTGGCCGCCACCCATTGGGCGATCGTGCGGTCGCGCAGACCGACGGTGTTGGAAGCGTGTTGGGCTGCGGATTTGATCAGCGCACCCATCGCAATCGCCAGGATGGCCATGGCGATGAGTATCTCAATCAGTGTGAAACCGCGCGATCGCCTGTGCATGCGCTACTCCACGCGCTCAACGATCACGGGCACATCCACGCCACTCGCAATCGTATAGGCATGATCGCCATCCAAATCGCGCAGCAGGATAGAGAAGTCCGGCATGATTTCACCGTTAGAGAGCAACAGGACTTGTGGTTTGACTTTACCGGCTTCAATGTCAGCGTCGGTCGGGTCTTCAATGACCACCTCAACGCCCGAAATTTCCAGGAGGACTTCAACATCCTCGGGTAACGGACGGCTGCGCAGGCGCGGGTCATTATTGACGGGTTGCCAGCTTGGCTTATCGGGCTTGGCGTCTTCTTCGCCGAGCGTGACCGCGCGCTGATCGTCTTGCTGTGAGGCTTCGCGCTTGGGTTTTACCAGGCGATAAAAGCCAAAATCCGTCTCACCAAAGCGCAAGCCCAGTTCCTGCTGCAGATAAATGGATTCGTCTGACGCGAGGCTGATTAAGGCCGCCATCTGCCGCGCCAGTGATTCGATTTGCTTGCCGCGGTTGTCGAAGTTCATGTTCAGCAGTGCAAAACTGCTGAGGATGGCGAGGATGACCACCACGACCAGCACTTCGATCAACGTGAAGCCTCGCGCCGCTGGCGTCAGTCGGTGTGGGAGAGGCAACGTCATCACGCTGTGGTCACGCGGCTAGCTTGCTCACCTGAGCAAACTACTCGGCATCCCAGTTAGAGATGTCTGCGTCGAAATCTTCACCACCTTCGACGCCATCACGCCCATAGGAGATGATGTCAAATGCGCCCTGCTCACCCGGGCTCAGGTAGATGTAGGCGCGCCCCCAAGGGTCGTTAGACAGTTTTTTGACATAACCGCCGCTCTTCCAATTGGGTGCTTCGGGTTCGCCACTCGGCTGTTCAACCAAGGCTTCCAGCCCTTGATCAGTCGAGGGGTAGTTGTAATTGTCCAGCTTATAGAGTTCCAGTGCTGCGCCATAGGTGCCGATGTCTTGCCGCGCTTTTACCACGCGTGCCTCATCCGGTCGATCCATGATCAATGGCACCACGGTGGCACCCAGGATAGCCAGAATTGTCACAACGACCATGATCTCAATGAGCGTAAATCCGCGCTGTGCCCCTTTGCGGGAATGTGGTTTCATTCGATAAACTCCAAGCCAATAATTGCGTAAATCTGCCGCCGGACACGGTGTATCCGAGTGTCCTCCGAAACTGCCTGTGCAAGGGCTGTCCCTGACTGCGTCGTTAAAGAGACAAGGATAGCATGGCATCGGAATTGCGCGGATTTGCTGCCATCGGCGCCGCCGCGCCATGTCAGTATTTTAATCTACCGACTTAAGCGGAATACAAAGCTTGCAAGAACTTAACCATTGGCGCCCTCGCCGGGCTGTGTTGCCTGCCTTGATCGCTCTGCTCTGTATTGCACTGCAGAGCGCGGGGCTCAGCGATACACTGCGCTTTGACCGGGGAACCATCGATGCGGGGCAATGGTGGCTATTGCTGAGCTGTAACTTTGTGCACTTGGGGATGCACCACTTGCTGTTGAATTTGGCAGGCTTGGGTTTGGTGTACCTGCTGTTATGGTCACACTACAGTGACAAACACTGGGTGGCGATCACGCTCTTATCGTCATTGACCGTCGGCCTCGGACTCTACCTCTGGAACCCGGAGTTGCGCTGGTATGTTGGCTTCTCGGGCACACTGCACGGCTTGTTAATCGCGGGCGCCATCGCCGATACCCGCCGCTTCCCGATTTCCGGTGGCATTCTGTTGGCACTCGTGGTGGCCAAACTCATTTGGGAGCAGATCTATGGCGCCATGCCGGGCAGTGAAGATATCGCCGGTGGGCGGGTCATCGTCGACTCCCACCTCTACGGCGCACTTTGCGGCTGCGTCTATGGGCTGACGCACGCCTTACTCAAGCGCAGCTCTGCGTCTAACGCCCGCGCCGACTGACGGCTAAACACCCGCTCAAGACGACTGCGGCCAGGTGCTGTGGTGACTGTCGATGACAAACGGATGTTCATGCCGAATGGCCTTGTGCTTGTGCGCATGGCTGTGCGGTTCAGGCCCCTCCCAGCCCTCGTGCACGTGATCATGATGCAGATCGTGCACATGCAGGTGCTCATGCGTGCGGGATGCATGTCTGTGCATCAATAGGGCTTCGTCGGCCTTGGGCCATAGCCGTGATGCCAGCCAGGTGAACACCACCACTCCCAACGACAAATACAAGGCTGTTTGTGGCACGCCGATGGCGCTGCTTGTGTGCCCCACCACCGCGTAAAACACCAACCAACACGCATGGGACAAGGCAAACTGCGCAGAGAAGTACGCCGTTCGATCTTCGGCATTGGAAGAGCGATTTACCACGCGCCCAGCCGGTGTCTGCACCAATGACCAACCCACGCCCGTAAGGAACCAAATCGGCCACAAGGTCAGCAGACTCGGGCCAGTAGCCATCAACCCGAGCCCCAGCGCCATCACACCACTGCCTGACAACATCACCGATCGGTCTGAGCATCGGTCCAACAAGCGCGG
>DOIU01000347.1 GCA_003511825.1 Gammaproteobacteria bacterium
CGCCAAGGCGACCCACTTGCTGTATCCCGATGACATCCCCCCCGCAGGCGCCCATGCCTCAGCGGTGGTTGATGTGGCCGCTCAGGTTCACCCGACAGCCAGCATCGGTGCGGGTGCCGTGATTGAGGCAGGTGTTAGTATTGGCGAGCACTGCGTGATTGGCGCAGGGTGCTTCATCGGGCATGACACCCTCATCGGCGCGCGCAGCCGTTTGTTTGCGCATGTGACGATCTATCATGGATGCACGCTCGGTGCGCACTGCCGCGTCCAGTCTGGCACTGTGATTGGTGGTGAAGGGTTTGGGTATGCGCGTGGCCCGGAGGGTTGGCAACGAATCAATCAGGTTGGCGGTGTTGTGATTGGTGATCGCGTGGAGATTGGCGCCAATACCGCCATAGACCGCGGAGCTATCGGTGATACCGTGATCGAAGAGGGGGTTATCCTCGACAACCTGATCCAAATTGCTCACAACGTGCGCATCGGGCGTAATACCGCGATTGCGGCGTGCACCGGTATCGCAGGCAGTGCGAACGTCGGTAGCGAATGTACCATTGGCGGCTCCGTGAACATCAATGGGCACATTCACATTGTCGACAAGGTGCACATCACGGCGACCAGTTTCGTGATTCGCTCCATCACTGAGCCTGGACAATACAGTTCTGGTATGTTGCTGGAGAAGAACAGCAAGTGGCGACGAACGGCAGCCCGTTTGACACAACTAGATGCGATGGCGTCCAAATTACGCCGACTATAGGTTGAAGTGCGGGGTATGCGCGGACGTCTTCCGAGGCAGATGATGTCTGCTATAATTCAGGCTTAACCGCACCCTCACAACAAGAATCGAGACAGTTAATTGGACGCGCTAAATATTCACGAGGTTTTGCAGCATCTGCCGCACCGATACCCGTTTTTAATGATTGATCGGGTCACTGAATTCGTTGAAGGTGAACGCATTCAAGCCTTGAAGAATGTCACCTATAACGAACCCATATTTACGGGTCATTTTCCGCACCATCCTATTTTTCCGGGCGTGTTGATTCTTGAGGCCATGGCGCAAGCGGCGGCTATTCTGGCGTTCCGCTCGGTCGGGGAGAGCCCAAGCGAAGAGACACTGTATTTGTTTGTCGGCATTGATAAAGCGCGCTTCAAGCGGCCTGTGGCACCCGGGGATCAGATGATTTTCGATGCGCGTATCGTGCGTTCACGCCGCGGTATATGGCAGTTTGATGCCGAATGTACGGTGGATGGTAAAACGGCATGCAGTGCCAGTATCATGATCACCAGCAGCGAGATTAGCTCTTGATTCATCCGACAGCCATTGTCGATCCCTCAGCGCAAATTGCCGACGACTGTGAGATTGGCGCCTATAGCATTATTGGTGCGGATGTGGAAATGGGTACCGGTTGCCAAATTGGTCCGCATGTCGTGATCCACGGCCCGACGAGCATCGGGGATAATAACCGCGTGTTTCAGTTTGCGTCGTTGGGAGAAGCGCCACAGGATCTGAAATACAACGGTGAGCCTACGCGACTCGAGATTGGCAACAACAATACCGTCCGCGAGTACGTCACCATGAATCGCGGCACCGTGTCAGGGGGCGGTTTGACGCGCGTCGGTGACGACAACCTGTTTATGGGTTACACCCATGTTGCTCACGATTGCCTCATCGGTGATCACACCATTTTTTCCAACGGTGCGTCCTTGGCCGGGCATGTGGTCGTGGGCGATCACGTGATTCTCGGCGGTTTCACGTTGGTGCATCAGTTCAGTGAAATCGGTGCGCATGCCTTTACCGGCATGGGCACGGCGGTGAATCGCGATGTGCCGCCTTATGTGATGGCCAGTGGCAATCACGCACATGCCATTGGTATCAACAAAAATGGCCTCAAGCGTCGTGGATTCAGCGATGCCTTGATCGCTGCATTGCACAAAGCCTTTCTCCTGCTTATCAAGCAGCGTGGCAATCGTGCCGAGGCGTTGGAGCAGGTGAGTGGCTTGTGTGATACGCACCCTGAGGTGCGGGAGTTTGTTGATTTCATCACGAGCAGCAAGCGCGGCGTCGTGCGTTAAGTGCGTCGCCGAGATATCGCTCGGTGCTTAGCTTGAGTCTTTGAGTATTCGGGTCAGGTATTGCCCGGTGTAAGACTCGGCGATCTCGCACAGGTCAGCGGGGGTGCCTTGCGCGATGATCTGTCCGCCTTTCCCGCCCCCCTCGGGGCCCAGATCGATAATCCAATCCGCTGTCTTGATCACATCCAGATTATGTTCGATGACGACGATCGAGTTGCCTTGGTCGCGCAGACGATGCAAGACCGTTAATAGTTGTCGCACGTCATCAAAATGCAGGCCGGTGGTCGGTTCATCGAGAATATACAAGGTGTTCCCGGTATCGCGTTTGGACAGTTCCCGTGCAAGCTTGACCCGCTGCGCTTCACCGCCGGACAGCGTAGTGGCGTTTTGCCCCAGGGTGATGTAAGACAGACCAACATCCATCAGTGTTTGTAGCTTTTTACGCAGCGCGGGTATGGGGTCAAAGAATTCACGCGCATCTTCAACCGTCATCTCTAGCACTTGATGGATGTTTTTGTCTTTATAGCGGATGTCGAGTGTTTCGCGGTTATAGCGCTCGCCTTTGCAGACATCGCAAGGTACATACACATCCGGTAGGAAGTGCATTTCCACTTTGATCACGCCGTCACCCTGACAGGCTTCGCAACGCCCGCCCTTGACGTTAAA
>DOIU01000125.1 GCA_003511825.1 Gammaproteobacteria bacterium
GGAAAATAGCCGTGGTAGGTCCAACCTGCATCGTAGGCACCGTCTTGCACTTGGTCGAGCACGCTTTTGGGGTGGCCATTGATGTATTCGATTTTCAGTTTGACTCTGCCCTCTGTCGCTTCGGCAATCCACTCACCCCAGGTCGGTAATACGGTGGCATTTTGGGTGTGAGTGGGCGGTAGCCAGGAGCCGACACGCATGACGGTCTCGGCCATCAGTTGTCCAGAAAGTGAAAGACCGAGGGCGACGCCGACGGCAAGTCGTTTAACTGTTCTCATGTTTCCTCCACGCATCAAGGCGCTTGGTGTCCGCTTAGGCGGATCGTGATGAAGTAAGGCGCTGTGCCATCTGTTCTGGCGCTTTATGTCGGTAAATGTGTACCCTTATAAAAGGCGTTGATGGCAACCTCTTTGGCTGAGTGGACTCCGTTTTTGGAGCCGCTCATTGGTCTTATTATGCCAAAGCAGCGAGGCGAAAGTATTACACAAAATACAAATTAATCAATATTTTTGTAACACATTGGCGTGGCAACTGGTTCGTACCTTGCGCCAATAATCCACCCAAACCACGCATTTCGTCAGCCCATTGTATGGGCACTTTTGGTGCGTGAAAACCGTTGCTGAGACAAGACTTTACTTTGCGACTGGCTGTGGTACAACGCTGGTAAATGCGGCGCTGCACGCCCACTGTCAGCGTTGTCCCCGCAGTTTAGGAGAGTGACCCCAAATGCAGTACGATAAAACCGTTGACTATATCGTGGATTGGCTAAAGACCTACGCCGAAAAAGGCGGTCTCAAAGGCTTTGTGGTGGGCGTGTCGGGAGGTGTCGACTCGGCATTAACCTCAACCCTCTGCGCAAAAACCGGTTTGCCGGTGATCGCGATGAGTATGCCCCTCTACCAAAAGGCAGATCAGGAATCCTTGGCCGACCAACACCTGGCGTGGCTCGCCAAAACGTACGCCAATGTCACCACACACAGTGTTGGCCTAACACCGGCGTTCCAAGCGCTAGAAAGCAGCTTGCCTGAAGACATTCAAGACGACTTGAGCATGGCGAACGCGCGCTCGCGCCTGCGTATGGTCACGCTGTACACCTTTGCCTCGCATCACCGCATGCTGGTTGCCGGCACAGGGAATAAGGTCGAAGACTTTGGTGTAGGCTTTTTTACCAAATACGGTGATGGTGGGGTGGATCTGTCTCCCATTGCTGATCTCATGAAGTCTGAGGTCTATCAGCTGGCGCGCCATGTGGGTGTGATTGACGGCATCTTGCAGGCTGCGCCGACCGATGGCTTGTGGGAAGACGACCGCACTGACGAAAGCCAGCTCGGCGCCAGCTACGCCGACTTGGAATGGGCGATGACATTCCTGGCTGAAGGCGGAGATCGCGACCGATTGTCAGGCGAGCGCAAGAACGTGCTGGCGATTTATGAGAAGTTTCACCGCGCCAATCAGCACAAAATGCAGCCGATTCCCGTGTGCCACATTCCCGCAGCGCTGCGCGGTCAGTGAGGCAGGCCGTGCTCGGTGCAAAGTGCATCGAGCAGTTGGTTGCACGCGGTTTCGATCAGGTCGTACATGCGTGCAAATCCATCGTCGCCGCCATAATACGGGTCCGGCACCTCGCGCGCGGTCGGCAGCGGATGCCAGTCACACAATAAATGCAGTCTCTCGCGCGGTGCGCCCATCCGCAGCAAATTGCGCCGGTTGTCTTCGTCCATCCCGATGATGTAATCAAAGACGTCCCAGTCGTTTGCATTCACTTGCCTTCCAAGGCGGGTGAGTGCGTACCCGCGTCGTTCACCTTCGGCGCGAGACCGCCGGTCTGCGCGTTCACCGACATGCCAATCACCGGTGCCCGCACTGTCCACCTCAAAGTGATCGGCCAAGCCGCGGGCTGCCGCTTTGTGCAAAAACACCGCCTCGGCCGCCGGGCTGCGGCAGATGTTGCCCATACACACAAACAATAATCGGACGGGGGTCGAGCGGGGCATGGTGTATCCCTCGGCAGAAAGGGCAGGCAGTCTACCATAGACCGCCTTGGCTTGACGCGCGCGACGGCGTCAACTAATGTTGACACATGAATAAAATCACTGTTCCCTCTGCTGCCGATGACCCCGAAGAGGCCTTGGCCGCTGTCGTTGCCCTGCGGGCGATGGCGGAGCGTCTGGAAAAACAAGCGGTAGACCAGGCCATCGCAGACGGCTGGACCTGGGCCCAAATCGCCGAAGCACTGGGGGTAACCCGACAAGCCGTACACAAGCGCCATGCCGCACGCGTGGGCAAAACGCCAAGGAGCCGACAATAATGCAAACCCTCATACGTCGATTCAAACTGAGGCTCGGGGATATGGCCACCATCAGCCGCCTCTCAACCGCCGCGGAAGACCACGCGCGCCAACAAGGCGAGGAGGCGCCCGGTGAATAACATTACGTCATGGCTGCGTTGGATTTGCCCGATGGCACGGCCCGAGCGGCATTCGCCGCTGTTGGCGCTGACCCGGACGCCTTCGCCGACGCCGTGACGCAACAGTACACCGATGCCTTGAGCGCCATCGGCGTCAGCGGCAAAGTGATGCAGGCTCCCATCGCCAGTGTGGGCCCGCGATCAGTCGTATTCCGCGCGAAGCCGTCAGTCAGCACCTTGATGCGCAAGCTGAAAGACGTTCACCAACGCGACGCCAGTATGCCGTTGCTGGGTGCGCATGTGTTGCTGGTCATCTCCGGCAATGCCCATGGTGTGGGTGTGCGCGCACTGCGCGCGCAACACATTGATCCGGTCGCACTCGCCGATGCCGCGGAGCAAATTTTGGCGGGGCATCCGCGTGTTTAGGTCTGCGCACTACAGGCGGCAACGATACAAGGCCTCGACCAATCGCTGTAGGCGCTGACCAGACACGCTTTTATCATGCTTATTGGGGTGATGATACTGCTCGGTGACATAGGCAAAAGACAAGGCCGCATCCGGATCAGCAAAGCCCGCGGCGCCACCCATACCCATATGACCGAAGCTGTTGGGGTTGGGGCCAAAGCTGCAAAATTCAGGTGAGTTGAGCATAAAGCCCGCACCCATGCGCCAAGGCAAGCCCGAACTCGCTTCAAGTGCCTCTACAGAGCATTGCCGCAGCTGTGCAACCGTTGACGGTGAGCACAGGGTGTCACCTGCGAGTCGTCCATCGCCGGCCAAAAACGCGTAAAACTTTGCCAAGCCTCGTGCGCTGCCTTGCCCGGTAACGGCCGGGACCTCACTGCGCGCCCATTGTGCGCTATTGGGGTGATAGGCGGTGCTGCACGGCTTAAAGAACTGCATTTTCCAGGACGGCAGCAGCGAGAAAACGCGGCTGTAGAGCCACAGCGGCAATCCCGAATACCGTGCGTTTGGCGCGATGGCACGGATGCGATCCGACGATCGAAATCGCAACGCGTACTCAATGCCCAATGGTTGGGCAATTTCTTCATCAAAGAAAACGCTGGGCATGCGACCGTCCACGCGTCGAATCAACTCACCCACCAAGTGGCCAAAGGTAATCGCGTGATAGACAAGACGTTCTCCCGGCGGGAATTCCGGCGAGGTGGCGGCCAATGCCTCACACATCGTGGACCAGGAGAACACATTGCCATAGCTGACCTCGCGAACAATGGGTAGGCCACTGGTGTGATTCAACAACATGGCGACGGTGATAGCGCCCTTGCCGTTGTTGTCGAACGCTGGCCAATACTGAGCGACTGGATCATCCAGCGAGAGGGCGCCACGCTCATGCAGCAGATGCACGCACAGCGCCAGCGGGCCCTTGCAAGCCGACATGGTGCAGACCCGATCATCGGCATGCCATTCGCCCTGGGTAGAGCCATGGCTGCCGTACATATCCACCACGCGCTCGCCGCCCTGATATACTGCAATGGCGGCACCGGTCTCGCCATGAGCCCTCAGCAGCGACCTAAACTCATCCGCCAGTGGCGTGAAGCGATCGGCCGCGTCACCGTCAAGCTGTATCGTGTTCATGCCGTGCCTCAGTGGTTTACAACTGGCCACGCAACCCTAGCCCAAGCACACGCCCGGGACCGATGGAGAGGGCGTGCGC
>DOIU01000220.1 GCA_003511825.1 Gammaproteobacteria bacterium
AGGGGCTGTTGGGCAGTGGTGTGCACACCAGCACGTCGAAGATCAGTTTCTCGCTGGCGTAATCAAAGCTCAGTGAATCCACCAAGCGCACTTGCGCGGCGCCAGACGTTTCTGATTGCTGAAAATTCGGCAGTTCAACGGTATAAGACGTCGTGCTTTCAGCGCCGACGTCGAGAACATGGATCTGCTCACCGCGCCCCGCAATGGTGAACGCCACCAAATTGCCGTTGGGTGAGAAGGCGGCGCTGCGGACCGCGCCCGTTGATGAGAGGGCAATATCGCGCGCATTCTCGCCCGGCTCAATGAGGTAGAGGTTACCGTCGGTGCCGAGGTAGGCAATGTGGGTGCCGTTCTCCAGGGTAAAGACGGAGGGCACGGCACGCAATGCGGCCGTGCTATTGAGGGGGCCGGCATCGTTCCCCGCCTGGTAGCCGCTGAACGGGGCGTCCACGGTTTGGCGATAGAGGTCAAACGTTTCTCGGCTCGCGTCGTTTGGCCGCAAATAGACCAACACATCATCGCCGTTGACCGGGGCGGTTGTCGTCGGGCTCGTCGGGTTGGTCTGGCCGGCGCTGGTACTGGAGACGCCTACTGCATCCCAGGCATCACTGACAGCTTGGCGTTCGGCAGACGAGGCGCCAAACAAGTCGGTAGCGGCTTGCTCCAAGGCGTCGCGGGCATCCACAAAGACAGATGACGACGTGAGATACGTGGTCAAGGCGCGGTAGTAGATTCTCCCGGCATTTGGACGGCCGATGGCTTCAGCCACGCGATAGAACGCATGGTTGGGGATGCCGCTGTTGATGTGTACACCGCCAAAATCCCCTTCTTCGGTATTCGGTAAGTTGCGGTAATCGTCAACGTGTTTGGGCTGATACACCAAGCCGGTATTGGGGTCTTCGAGACTGCGTGTGTAGCCCGGTCGGGCCAGGGTGCAGTCCCCGCCCAGTAGCCAGTTGTCGTCGTCAATCAGCATGGCGAAGACGTCAGCGAAGGATTCGTTCAGCGCGCCGCTTTGGTTTTCGTAGATCAGGTTGGCGCTGTGCTGTATCACGCCATGAGTCATTTCATGTGCGGCGACATCCAGACATTTAGCCAGGCTGTCGAGGATGCGGCCATCACCGTCGCCATAGACCATGAACTGGCCGTTCCAAAAGGCATTGGCAATGTCTTCGCCGAAATGGATGATGGACTGCACATTCATATTGTTGTCGTCGAGACTGTTGCGGCCGTGCACGTCGAGGAAATAGTCATAGACAATGCGCGCACTGTTTGCCACGGTCACGGCAGTCTCATCCCAGCCACTGTCGGCGCGCTGGCTGACGACAAAAAACAAGTCTGACTCCGTGTTATTCGCGTCGATGACAATCGCGTCGCCGGTGGGGTTCAGGCCTTGATTGACCGGGTCATATGTGTCGGTGACATCATTGAGCGGGAATGTCGGGTCGATCAGATAATACAAGCCTTGTTCTAGCCATGCGGTGAAGCTGACGGTTTCTCCATTGAGCGTGCGCCCACTGGCCGTGGCGACGCTGCCACGGTGAACGCGGTTGATGCGATGGAGAATGGCGCCGGTCTGTGCATCGACGAAATAGTCAAACCATTGGCTGATCCTTGGGCGCGCTTCGACGCGCCAGCTCAAGCGCAAGCCGCGACGGACATCCGGATAGTAAACCAGTGTGGCCGGCGTGTCGGGTGCCAGCGAAGGCACTTCAAGCGCCTGTCTCACGGCATCGACGGCAGTCAGTGCGTCAATCGCGGGGACCGGATCAGGCACCGCGTCGTCCGCGATATAGCTGCCGTTGAATTGGTAGACATCGCCCTGTGCATTCATATGCACATACACGTCCTGGCCCCAGACTGGCACGTCATTCACGCGTTGCTGGTAGCGCAGATGGCGCAGCTTAAGATGATCTTGCCATTGTGTTTGTAGTGACAGGGTTTCGCTGGGCGCGCGCAGTTTCAGTAATGCTCGATGCTCGTGCAGATAGCGTTGAGCGGCCGCCGCTGCACCCACAGCGTCAATCGTCGCGGGAGCGGCTTGTCTGCGCAGCCTAACCTGCGGCGAGCGCAACAGCGTAACGGTACCGTGACGCGGATGGAACCGTGCCTTAAGCCCTGTTCGGTTGCGTTGGGCCAAAGCATGCAAGGCGTTTTGCTGCTCGCGTGTGATTGAGGCCGTGGGGCGGGGCTTACCACCCAGTCCGAGCGCGCGTGCTTGGTGAAGGATTTGCTGCGTCGTGTGTGCGATTGAGGCGTCATCGACGGGCGGCGATGACTTGATCCCGTGGCGTTGGTAGAGCGCGGAGTGATTAGTCAGCTGCGCGGATGTGTCTGGCGTCCAGGATGATGGTGGCAGTGCCGATGCGGCTTGAGCGTCATGGTTGGTGATGATCAGGTGAAGCCCCAGTAAAAAGCACGCCAATAACGGACTCAGTACCCCGCGCAGCGGGTGCGACCTGGCTTGTTCTATCACGTGTCTGCTCACTGCCACCGGCCCTCCAGCACCTTGATCACCTCTCCGCTGATGCTATCGACTAAGACGAATTTGCGCTGTGTGGCGTGGGTGAGGGTGAGGTGCCATGCCAAGCGCGCGGCATCTTCCGTCACCACCAGCATGAGCGCCTCGTGTTGGCGTTGCCAACCGAGGTTGTCCGGCAGCGCAGTTGTCGCTGTTTGAGCGGCATCGGCTGCGGTAAGTTCCGGCTCGGTGCGCGTGTTCTCGGGTATGTCGATCACATCGCCGTCCACGCGATACACGTTACCCTCGGCGTTAATGTGTATCGTGGTGTCGGATTGCCACAACGGAATGCCGCGATACATCTGCTGGTAGTGCAGGTGGCGAAAGCCGAGTGTGTCTGTTTGCGCTTTCACTAACGCTAAGCCCGTGAATCCGGATGTGTGCTGAGGCATGGGGCTAGGCTCTCGTTGCGATGGCATGGGCAATGTGGGGCGCGGCTGTGTGGGGACCGGGTCAGGTGTTGGCGCGATCATGGGGCTACAAGCTACGCTCGCGAGTAACCCAGTGAGTACAAGGATTTTATGCACCGAATATCCCTCCGAACAGGCCCAATACGTCAATCAGTCAAGACAGTCTAAGGGGCTTGGACCGCAGGGAATGTGAAATATTCACATCGCGGATGCCCGCGTTACGGGCAGCGGCGGGCTACACGTCGATCAGATGATTGGGCAGGGTGTTGGGGTTTTCTCGATCGGCGGGGAAATGTGCCCAGAGCACTTCTCGGCAGCGATTAATGGCGGACAGGAAGCCGGCCGTGGTGTCGCCTTGCTTCAAGAGCGCTATGAACTCGTCGATCGCCTCTTGCCAGGCGTCGTCGCTGACATGCGCGCGCAGCGCCTCGTCGGCGATAATTTCAACGTAGTGTTCGGCCACGGAGACAAAGATCAGGATACCGGCGCGATCGGGCGTGGTGTGCACACCTTGAGCAAAGAATTGCTCGCGTGCCTGCAGTGACGCACGGCGATGACGGACGCTTTTGGGAATCAGGCGCATCTTGAGTGCGTCTTGTTGAAACAGCCATGTCGCCGCGATAAACACCAGTACCTGCGCTTGGTAGGTCAACGCGCGATCCAGTGGGGTGCCAAAAAGAAAGTTCAGGCCTGGAATAGACAAGGCCAAGAGTGCAGCCCACAAGGTTGGGATGTAGCGATAGCTGTCGCTGGCGTGTGCGATCACGGTCACGATTTCACCACAGGTGCGTGCTTCGGCCTCTGCGATAGCAAAGCGAATCTTGGCTTTTTCTTGCGCGGTTAAAAATGCCATTACCAGCCTCCTGAGGCGCCGCCGCCACCGAATCCACCGCCGCCTCCGCCGAAGCCGCCACCACCCAGACCGCCGCCTAGGCCACCACTGAAGCCGTCGTGACCGCTATAGCCTTCCGTCCCGTGAGGGTGGCTTTGTCGTTGCCCGGCGCCGCCGCTGCCGCCGCCCCGGTTGCCCAGAACCAGCATAAGGACAAACGCTGCGACTCCCGCGAGCACGCCGTAGAGCGGTGTCTGGGTTGCAATGGTCACCATCAAGCCAATCACACCGCCGATGGCCACCCCATTTGCCACACCGCGTGACGTGCGGCGCTTGAGCCATTCGGCCAGTGCGATAACGGCGATGAAGAATAAGGGGATCAGGCCGCCCAAGGTGTCGTTCTCGTCGTCGTCTTCCGCCGTATAGCTGCCGTCAATGGCGGCGATCATCGCATCAATGCCTTGGGTGATGCCCCGTGCAAACTCCCCTTGGCGAAACGCAGGCCGAATCTCGCGCCGGATAATGCGATGGCTGACGGCATCCGTCAGATGCCCTTCCAGCCCACGACCGACCTCAATGCGGACTTTGCGCTCGTCGACAGCAATAATCAGCAAAGCCCCATTGTCTTTGCCCGCTTGTCCGATGCCCCATGCGCGCCCCATGGCCAGCCCATGGTCGGCGATGTCATGCCCTTGGAGGTCCGGCAAGGTCACCACGACAATTTGGTTGGAGGAGGTGGCTTCTATCGCTGCGAGTTTGTCGGTGAGGGTACGTTCCTGATCGGGGCTGAGCAGATCCGCTTGGTCCATCACACGACCGGTGAGCGCGGGCACTTGCGGCGCAGCCTGCGCGAGCGACACACATACCAGCCACAACAGTAGTGCGGCTCGCGCGAGTGTAACGCGGCTAAGACAACCGGCGTAGGGTCGGCGCGCCATGGTGATCAGTCAAACGAGACCTGGGGATTGCGCGTCTGCGCTTCGCTCACCGTGAAGGTCTCTGCGGGTTGGGCGTCGCTGTACAGCAGCGCATGCCACCAGCGCCCAGGAATGGTACGCAGCTCCGTGTTGTAGGTTTGCACCGTTTTGATGTAATCGCCGCGCGCCACGGCAATGCGATTCTCCGTGCCTTCGAGCTGCGATTGCAACGCGAGGAAGTTTTCATTCGACTTGAGGTCAGGGTAGCGCTCAACCACCAGCATGAGCTTAGACAGCGCGCTGCCGAGGGCATCTTGGTTGGCGAGAAAACTCTGGAACGCCTCGGGGTTGTTCAGGGTATTGGCGTCGACTGAGAGCTGGGTGGCTTTGGCGCGCGCCTCAACGACTTCGGTCAGCACCTCTTTTTCTTGTGCGGCGAAGCCTTTGACGGTCTCGATCAAGTTGGGCACGAGGTCAGCACGACGCTGATATTGGTTCTGGACTTCGCTCCAGCCGGCTTTGACGGCTTCGTCATAGCTGGGGATATTATTGATGCCACAGCCACTGAGAGCGCTGAGCGCCAGGGCAAAGACAAACCGCTTGAGCCAGGCGTGAACCATGGGTGTATTCCTTGGGAAGTCGCTCGATAGACGCGCGGATCATAACAGAGACCCTGTCTCAGGCGGAAATTGTGTGTCGGCAGTGTGTCAGCCGCGTGAAAGGAGGAGTGGTATCAACAAAAATGATGATTAAACAAAATATATCATTTCCAAAGATATTGATGCAGCGCGAGACTGTGTCCCTAAACGTACCTATTATCGCAGAGGAAGAGACATGTCTTTACGCATCAACGATATTGCGCCCGATTTTAAGGCCCAGACGACTCAGGGCGAAATTTCGTTCCACGATTGGATTGGCGACGGTTATGCCATTCTGTTTTCTCACCCCAAGGATTTCACGCCCGTGTGCACCACGGAGCTGGGTTTTATGGCGGGTCTGGAAAAGGAATTTGCCGAGCGTAACACCAAGATCATTGGCCTGAGTGTTGATCCGGTTGACAGCCATGGCGAGTGGGTCAGTGACATTGAAGAAACCCAGGGCAACCGCGTGACCTATCCCATGATTGCTGATACCGATCTGGCGGTGTCTAAGCTCTACAACATGCTGCCGGCAGAAGAGGAAGGGGATTTTGAAGGTCGCACGGCCGCCACTAACCAAACTGTTCGCACGGTCTTTATTGTTGGACCCGACAAGCGCATCAAGCTGCTCCTTGCCTATCCCATGAGCACGGGCCGCAATTTTAATGAAATTTTGCGTGTGCTGGATTCCATTCAGTTGACCGCCAAGCACCAAGTGGCCACGCCGGTGAATTGGCAGAACGGTGAGGATTGCATTATTGTCCCGGCCGTCTCCGACGAAGACGCCAAGGTGAAATTCCCCGGCGGCTGGAATGCCGTCAAGCCTTACCTGCGAATCGTGCCGCAGCCGCAAGACTGAGATCTGCTGAACGTCTGGTCGCCACGCCTTATGGCGGCCAGCGTGTCGGGTGGGCTAAACGGGCTCGTTGATGGCCTTGGTCAATTTATCTTTCGGTGTCATCTCACCCGCTGTTACCACACGACACAAAATCCCACGCAGGCGATGCCGGCGATTGTCCGGTAGATTTACCCACGTCAGCGCCGCCGCGCCGTAGCGCCTTTTCCATTTGGCGCAGCCCGTGTTAAACACGTCAGTGACTTCCAGCACAGCTGATCCTGCCTGCAGGCGACTGCCTGTCGGCAGGTTTGCCTCGGAGAGGTTCATGTCCACGATGAGGTTGTCAGCAGTGTAGGGGGTGTGCTCGCGATCTTCCCAGACCAGATCCAGCACACGCTTTTGCAGAATGCACACTTGCAGTCGGGGGTCGGGAGAGCCGTCGGGCAAATGCATCCAGGTGTGATGGCACCAACGATCGCCGATGACGCCCTCGTCGCAGCTGAAGCGAATGCGATCCGGATAGAGGCGTTCACCTTCGCGCGGTCGCACGCACAGGGTGTGCACCTCGCCAGCATCCATCGGTGCTGCATTAATCCAATCAATCTGCTGGTTCAGGGCGTCAAGGGTGAGTGGCATGCGTGTCTCGGGCATTCAAAACAGCTGTGTATCTCAAGAGGCAGATGTCTTCAATGACTCAGGTTTCGTCTAATCGAGGCATCAGCATGACCAGGTTGCAGGGCAAGGTCCGGTTATCCAATTGATGACTGATCAAGCTTGACCATGCGGTGCGGCAAGCACCGCTGGAGCCCGGCAGTACAAACGTGTAGGTGCTGTTGGCAACGCCGGCGAGTGCGCGCGACTGCAACGACGACGAACCAATCTCGGTGTAAGAGAGTTGTCGAAAGGCTTCGCCAAAGCCTTCGATTTCTTTATCCAGCAAGGGGCGTATGGCTTCGGGGGTGCCATCGCGGCCGGTAATCCCCGTGCCGCCGGTGGTAAGAATGGCGTTAATCTCGGGTGCATTAATCCAGCGCGAAACCACCTCGCGAATCGCGTACTTATCATCTCGCACCAGGGTGCGATCATGGCACTGATGCCCTGCGGCAGTCAGGGCGTCCTGTAACACTTGGCCGGAGACGTCCTCTTCGAGGCGGCGGCTGTCAGAGATGGTCAATACGGCGATGTTCAAGGCGATGAAGGGGCGTTTATCGGCCACGGGCGACTCCGGGTAAGGCGGCTAGCGGACTTGCATAGTGTAGCAGGGCGAGAGTCGGGTAGAATAGCCTGAATTTACAGCAGGACAATGCACCATGTCGGTACGAATTCAGAAGTTTCTCGCCAATGCTGGCATGGGATCTCGCCGCGAGATTGAGGGTTGGATCCGCGATGGGCTGATCCGCTGCAACGGCAAGGAGGCCGTGTTGGGTGATCAGGTGCAAGGAGGCGATGAGCTGAAGATCAACGACAGGTTTTACAAGGTCGTGATGCAGGCCTATCGCTCCCGCAAGGTGTTGATGTACCACAAACCCGAAGGCGAAATCTGTTCGCGCGCTGATCCTGAAGGGAGACGAACGGTGTTTGATCGTTTGCCAAAGCTGGGGTCCGGACGTTGGATTGCGGTCGGTCGCCTGGATATCAGTTCTTTGGGTTTGCTGCTTTTCACCAACGATGGTGAGCTGGCCAATGCCTTGATGCACCCGTCGCGCGAGGTTGTGCGCAAATACGCCGTGCGCGTGAATGGCGAAGTGAGCGAAGAGATTTTGCAGCGGCTGCGCACGGGCGTGATGCTGGAGGACGGCATGGCGAACTTTGATGACATCCGTCACAGTGGGGGGGAGGGCGCCAACCAGTGGTACGAGGTGAGGCTGCATGAAGGCCGCAACCGCGAAGTCAGGCGGCTGTTTGCCTCGCAGGAACTGCAGGTCAGTCGTCTTATTCGCATCCAATATGGCCCCATTGCGTTGCCGAAATGGTTGGGCAGGGGGCAATACCGTGATGTGGATAAGCACCTCGTGCATCAATTGCTGCGTCAGGTGCAGCTGGATAAACCGGCCGAGCAAGACGATTTGTTGAAACTTGTGCCGCAGCATCCACGTCATAGAAGAAAAAGCGCCAAAACGCGTCGACGCTGATTTGGGCCACTTGTGCCGTGTGATGATCAACTGAAATTGCATCGTCACACGACGCCAGGCTTGCCGGGTGGCCATTGCCGGGAGGAAAAGCCATGCGTGCTGTACTGATCGTGATCGTGTACCTGTGTTTGTCGTCCACAGTGATAGCGGCGGACGCCGACGAAGGCAACGTTGGAGAATTGCAGGGGAATCCCGGCTATATACCGGAGCCGACGTGGTTTAAAAACTCCTTCCTGGATATTCGCGAGGACCTTGATGAGGCGCGCGATGAGGGGCGGCGCCTCCTGCTGTACTTTTACCAGGACGGCTGCCCCTACTGTAAAAAGCTCCTGCAAGACAATTTCGGGCAGCCACCAATCCGCGACTTGGCAAAAACGCACTTTGATACCCTCGCGATTAATCTCTGGGGCGATCGCGAGGTGACCGGGTTTGCCGGCGAGAGCCTGAGTGAAAAAGATTTCGCGCGTGGCTTACGGGTGCAGTTCACGCCGACGATGCTGTTGATGGACGATGATGGCGAGGTGGCGTTGCGCATCAACGGCTACTATTCGCCGCCGAAGTTCGTGGCTGCGCTGCGTTATGTCGGTGAGCGGCATGAGCAAACGCAGAGTTTCAGTGAGTATGTCCGCAGTCAGTCCCAGCAAGTCGCCAAGGTTACAGCAAGCAATAGGTATGCAGCCGCCCTACCAGCACCGCTGCAATTGGCCGATGCGCTGCGCACGGACGCACGTCCGATGATGGTGATCTTTGACCAGGCAAATTGCCAGGCCTGCGACGAACTCTACACCGACATTCTCCGGCGCCCCGAGACCCATGAACTCATCAGCCGACTGCACGTGGCGACCGTCGATCGCTGGTCCGATGCCATGGTGCAGACGCCGGCGAATCAACGCCGCTCAGCCAAGGACTGGGCCAACGACTTGGGTGTGCAGTACGCGCCGACGATGGTGTTCTTTGA
>DOIU01000037.1 GCA_003511825.1 Gammaproteobacteria bacterium
TTTCCGTGGTGTAGCGATCCTGACCACTGTTATCCTGCCATTTGCGCGTTTGCAAACGCCCTTCAATATAGACCTGAGAACCTTTCTTGAGGTACTCGCCAGCGATTTCCGCAAGCTTATTGAACATGACGATGCGGTGCCACTCCGTGCGATCTTGACGCTGGCCACTTTGCTTGTCCGTCCAGGAATCCGTGGTCGCAATGCTGATATTCGTCACAGCTCCGCCACTAGGCATATACCGCACTTCAGGGTCTTGCCCCAGATTACCGACCAGAATTACCTTGTTAATACCGCGTGCCATGTCGTGTCTCCATTGTAGCCACCCGCCGGTGACTGCGTAGTTTGATGCAATGTGATCTGCGTAGTGTATCCAAGATCCGGGTTCGCGTCTGCGCTTGGATGTGAATTCTTTAGACGGGTCTTTGAGAGCCTGACCAAAATGCACCTGCCCACTGCGGATTCGCCGATGTTGGCCAGGTACTAAGAGTTCTGTAACGATACCGTTTTCAGCGACTCTTGGTCAAAGCGGCGTTTGTCAACGCGCAGATAGGCCACACCCTCATCGGCGACAACAACTGCCTCGCGCACGCCAGACAGCTTCGCGTACAGCGAAGCCAACTCATTCGCCTGCCCTGGCTCAAGCTTGCCCACCTTAACCAGCTGTGTCTTGAAACCGTGTGGATTCTGCATACCGTACGCGACCAGCCACCAGGCCACCGCAATCAGTGCCATCGCCAGATACAGGCCACCGGGCCCGTAGTGCACATAGATCCAGCCTCCGATCACACCACCGCAGAAAGCCCCGAGGAACTGGCTGGTAGAATACACACCCATGGCACTGCCCTTGCCCTCCACCGGCGCCAGCTTGGACACCAACGATGGCAGCATCGCTTCCATGGTGTTAAAGAAACTGAAGAAGACCGTGATTCCAACAAACAACAGCCACACGCTGTGGCCGGTATAACCGCGCCAAAAAATCAAGTACGACACCAACAAGCCCATGATGGCCAGCAAAAACACGCGACGCAGATGACCGTACTTTTCAGCGAGAATGATCAAAGGCACCATCACCGCTATGGACAACATTAATGCTGGTAAATAGAGCTTCCAGTGCTCATCCCCTGGCATGCCCGCTCCCATGATCGACAGAGGCACCGCGAGAAACGTCGCACTGACCATAAAGTGCAAAACAAAAATACCCACATCCAGACGCAACAACTGTGGATCTCGCAGCAACGCCTTCATGCGGGGCCAACTGGGCTTAGTATCACCGCTTTGACAAGACCGGGCAGGTGTAGGCACCACCTTATACAACACCAGCAAGCCCAGCACTGCAGCTACCGCAGTTAACCAGAACAGGTCTGACAATCCCATCCACTGAACCAACAGCGGACCGACCACCAGCGATACAATAAACGCAACGCCGATACTTGCCCCGAGCGTGGCCATCATCTTCGTGCGCTGCTCTTCACGCGTCAGATCTGCCGCCAGGGCCATAATCGCCGATGCCACAGCACCAGCACCCTGCATTGCACGCCCGAGGATAACCCCGTAAATATCATCCGATAACGCTGCGATAACACTGCCAATGGCAAACAATACAAAACCCGCAGCAATCACCGGCTTGCGTCCAATCCGATCCGACATCATGCCAAACGGTATTTGCAACAGCGCTTGCAATAGGCCGTAAATCCCAATCGCAAGACCAATGAGCAACGGCGTGCTGGAGGGGTACTGATCAGCGTAGAGACTGAAAACCGGCAAAATAATAAACAAGCCAAACATGCGAATGCCGAAAATCAGCGCCAACGCCAACGCGGCATGTCGCTCACTCGGCAACATGGCATAACTGCCACTCGCACCCTGCGCATCAGCTCCGATAACGCGTTGGGGAGATTTATTTTCCACCCGGTTTTGCCTATCGCTCTTTAAACCGCGTATATTAGCAGTTTTGTCTGCGAATTTAGTGATTTCATTGGTTGGGGCTTGGGCGCAACCAAGGCGGGCGGAGGACGCTTTCAGCGCGTGGAAATGATTCGAATACGGGGCGCACGAACCCACAATCTCAAAAACATTGATCTCGATTTGCCGCGTGACAAACTCATCGTGATCACCGGTTTGTCGGGCTCGGGCAAGTCGTCGCTCGCCTTTGATACGCTGTTTGCAGAGGGCCAGCGGCGTTACGTCGAGTCTCTATCGGCCTACGCGCGACAGTTCCTCTCGGTGATGGAAAAACCCGATATTGACCACATCGAAGGGTTGTCACCTGCTATCTCTATTGAGCAAAAGTCCACCTCGCACAACCCTCGATCAACCGTTGGCACAATCACCGAAATCCACGACTACCTGCGATTGCTCTACGCACGCGCAGGTACACCGGTCTGCCCCGAGCATGGCATCTCATTGCAGGCACAAACCATCAGCCAAATGGTCGACCGCATTCTGGCTTTGCCCCAAGGCGCAAAGATGATGCTATTGGCGCCGGTGGTGCGCGCACGAAAAGGCGAGCATCAGGATGTCTTGGAGCTGTTGCGTGGCCAAGGTTATTTGCGCGCTCGCATTGACGGCACAGTGCGCGAGCTCGATGCCGAGCTCACCCTCGACGCGAAACGTAAACACACCATCGAAGCGGTGGTTGATCGCTTTCGGGTGCGTGAGGATATCGCTCTGCGCCTGGCCGAGTCCCTTGAGACGGCGTGCAATCTGTCCGATGGCCTCGCGATCGCCACCCCGATGGACGACGAGGACATTGCGCCGCTCACCTTCTCCACCCGTTTTGCATGCCCAACCTGCGGCTATTCCATCGCTGAACCCGAGCCCCGACTGTTTTCCTTTAACAGCCCGCACGGCGCCTGCGAGGACTGCGATGGCCTTGGCATTAGCCAATTCTTCGATCCAGATCGCGTTATCATCAGCCGCAGCTTGAGCTTGGCAAATGGCGCCATCCGCGGATGGGACCGACGCAACGCCTATTATTTTCAGATGATCCAGTCGCTGGCGCATCACTATGATTTTGATCCTGAGCAACCGTTTGAGAGCCTGGACTCAGCGATACAGGATATTATTCTTTACGGCAGTGGCGATGAAGAAATTCTCTTTACCTACCTGAGTGACCGCGGCCACAGTCGGCAAAAAAAGCATCCGTTTGAGGGGATCATCCGAACCCTTGAGCGCCGCTACCGCGACACCGAATCCACCGCCGTGCGCGAAGAACTCGCCAAGCTGTTATCAAGCCAGGATTGCGTCAGCTGCCAAGGCACCCGCTTGAACACAGCTGCCCGTCACGTACTCATTGCTGATACGCCAATCTCAACAGTAAGTGACCTGTCGATTGACGCCTGCTTGGCGTTCTTTGACACCTTGGAGCTACCCGGGCATAAAGGCGTCGTGGCGAGCAAAATCGTTCACGAAATTCGGCAACGACTGCAGTTCTTGGTCAATGTCGGCTTGGATTATCTGTCACTCAGTCGCAGCGCTGACACCCTCTCAGGTGGGGAAACGCAGCGCATCCGACTCGCCAGCCAGATTGGCGCCGGACTCATGGGCGTGATGTACGTGTTGGATGAACCCTCTATTGGTCTTCATCAGCGCGACAATGA
>DOIU01000367.1 GCA_003511825.1 Gammaproteobacteria bacterium
AGCCGGGTGTTGACATCCTTCAGGTGCAGCGGCACGCGCGCAAACTGCGCATTGGCAGTCACCGTCGCAACGCCTTTGAAATCCGCTTGCACGATTGCACGGGCCCTCGGGAGGCGTGGGATGCGCGGCTCCACACCATTGCCAGGCAAGGCTTTCCGAATTATTTCGGGGCGCAGCGGTTCGGGCGTGGTTTTAGCAATCTCACGGCCGCTGAGCGCTTATTTGCGTCACCTAAAAATCGTTGGCCGCGACACAAGCGTTCGCTGGCGCTGTCCGCTGCGCGCTCCTGGCTGTTCAATGCTGTGTGCGCTGAGCGGTTGCAATCCGGGTGTTGGCAGATGCCTCCGGTCAATGAGCTGTGGGTGCTCGAAGGCAGTCGCAGCTTTTTTCGCGGTGAGGACGCCGCCGCAGACCGCGCGCGTATGGACGCAGGTGACATTCATCCGAGTGGCCCTTTATGGGGCCGGCGCGATGCTGCTGATGACGACGACTTGGCCGCGCGGGAACGAGCTTGGTTGATGCCTTATGACGCGTTTTGCGAAGGCTTGGCGTCTGCCGGTTTGAAAATGGAACGCAGAGCCTTAAGATCACTCGCGCACGATTTACAGTGGCGCTGGACAGGAGAGGCAAGCTTGACACTATCATTCACTTTAAACACGGGCTGCTTTGCCACGGCATTGTTGCGCGAGTTAGCTTCTTGCCCAGAGGGTTTAGACGCATGAGTTGGTGGGGAAAACTGATTGGCGGGTCTTTCGGCTTTGTCCTCGGCGGGCCCTTGGGCGCGCTTTTGGGCGTGGCGCTTGGCCACAACTTTGATCGCGGCCTGAAACAGCTGGACGATGATTTCAGCGGGCATGGGCGCGGGGCCGATCCCGAGCGTGTGCAATTGGCGTTTTTTACTGCAACCTTTTCCGTGATGGGCCATGTGGCAAAGGCCGATGGGCAGGTGTCGCGCGATGAGATCGACCACGCGCAGGCGGTGATGGCGAGCATGCAGCTCAACCCGGATATGCGCAAAACCGCGATCAATTTGTTCAACGCCGGCAAGCAAGGTGACTTTGACCTGGAGGCGGTGATGGCGCAGTTTCGCCAGGAGGCGGGGCGGCGCACCAATCTCTATCGCATGTTCATGGAAATCCAAATTCAGGCGGCATACGCCGATGGCACCATGCACGATGCGGAGCGCAAAGTACTGGTGGAAGTCAGTGAATTACTGGGCTTGCCCGCGTTTGTGTTCCGGCAATTGGAAGCGCTGGTGCGCGCCAGCATGGGCCAGGAGCAGGCGTATGGCGGCGGTGGTGGGCAACGCCGGGCGCGGGCTGATAGCGGTGGGCTCACGCTCAATGAGGCGTACAGTATTCTGGGCGTGACATCGTCTGATTCAGCAGCTGACGTGAAGCGCGCCTACCGGCGGATGCTCAGCCAACACCATCCCGACAAGCTCGTTGCAAAGGGATTACCGGAAGAAATGATCAAGCTGGCCAACGAAAAAACAGCGCAGCTGGCGAAAGCCTATGATCTCATCAAGTCCGCGAAAGGGTGGTAGTGCGCCGTCGCGCCAACCAGACACTCAACATTATCAGTGACAGGAACAGTGAAACATTGCCACTGGCACCACCGCTAACGCCGGTCTCGATCGCCACCGGTTCGTCATCTTCTTTGCCTTCGGCCGCGCTGATGGGGGGTGGTTCATTGCCGTTGACGTAGCCGTTTTTTGCCGCTGTGACGGCAGTGTAGGCGTCGACCAGGCCGGCACCACAGGTTTGCGTGTCGCAACGAAAAATCCCCGTGTCCGGAAAGTCGCGTGCGCTCTGCACCAGCAGCTCTCGCAGCTGATGGGGCGTCAACGCCGGGTTCGCGCCGACCATGAGTGACAGCACGCCGCTGACATGGGCGGCCGCCGAGCTGGTGCCGGCCACGTGCCTGAAATGGCTGCCTTCCACCGGCGCTTTGACGCCGCGATTACTCGCCACGACCATCGGTGTACCGCCACTGTTGGCGTCTTCACCGCCAGGAGCGGCAATGGTGAGTGATTGGCCGTAGTTGCTGTAGTAGGCGCGCGCGCCGTCTTCGCGAACGGCGCCGACGCCGATCACGTTTTCGCAACTGGCGGGCGCCACCGGGGTTGAGTCCAGATTCACTGCATCATTGCCTGCTGCGGCGACCAGCACAGCGCCCGCTGCCCAGGCCTCATTGATCGCAGCTTGTTCGGCAAAGCCGCAGGCGTTGTTGCTGCCCAGGCTGAGATTGATCACGCGCGCGGGATAGGGGTTGCTGGGTAAGGCCGGGTCTTCAATGCCGGCTGCCCAGCGAATCGCGTCAATCATGTCTGAGCGAGAGCCACCGCATTTGCCGCTGACACGTGCGGGCAGAATCCGCGCCTGCCAATCAATACCCGCGATGCCGTGGGCGTGATCGGTGTTGGCGGCGATGATGCTGGCAATGCCTGTGCCGTGAAACGTGCTGTCTTGGGGGTTACAGGTGTTGCCGACGGACAGCATCGCGTAGGTGTCGTCAATGTCCACCCAGTCGCCCGGATCGGTGGGATCGTCGTCGCGACCGTCACCGTCGTTGGTGCGGAAATATGTCATGTACGACGGATATTGCTCCAGCAGCGTGTTATCACCCACTTCAAAGCCGACGATAAAATCGTAGCCAGGTAAAACGCGTCCATCGAGATCAATGTGATTGGGCAAAATGCCGGTGTCGATCACGGCGACGACCGTCTCTGGATTGCCGGTGGTGGTGTTCCAGGCGGCGGGTAAGTTCATCGCGGCCGGCACGTCAGCAGCACTGTGCAGTGGCCACTGGTTGGGATAGAAATAGTCGTCGGGGACCGCAAAGGGATGAATCGGGTAGTCGGCTTCGACATGCGCGATTGCCGGGTCTTGCTGTAAACGTTGCAGCAAGGTGTCGAGCGTGTCGGCATCCACCGGGCCGTCGAGTTTGATCACGTGTTGTTGGCCTGACATGGGCCGCTTGACGTGCAGGCTAAGTCCCGTTTTGGTCGACAAGCGCTGCATCAGTTGGGACGTACCTGCGCTGGATTTTTCCAGCACGGCGCGCGTGTTTGCGGTGAAGCGCACAATTAAGCCATCAGCCAGTGATGCGGCGCGCAGGGGGGCGGTCACGCTGAGCAGCGCGAGGGCCGCCAATGCATAATGCCAAGCGCGCACGCGGCCGTGGCCACGGCGCGCTGGGACGCGGTGTTCGATGTGTCTCACCTGTGATGGTTTCCTGCCAATAAAGCGATTGCTAAAAGCGATGCAAAAACCGTGTCATCTGAGAACACGGCCACTCTAGCGATTTGGTAAGGGGTAAGCCTCTATCCGGAGGGAAGGGCTTGCGCTTGTTGACGCCGGGCTTACGGCTGGTATAAGCTGCGACCCATTCTTTGAACCGATTGGTTGCTGAACCCATGTCCGCATCCGTTATTAACCGCTCACTCACTGCCTGCGCGATTCTGCGAGCTGTGATTGTGTCTGTGGTCGTGGTGCTTGTGGTGGAGCCTCTTAGGCCAGCGTCGTAGCGGGAAACGAATAACACACCAAAAACCCCCTGCGACGCGAGTCGCAGGGGGTTTTTTTTTGCACGTAATAAAACCGAGGACATCATGACTGAATCTGCCAATCAACCCGGCCCGGAACAGGCGACGCGCTTGTCGGGCGCGCAATTGCTGATCCGTTTGCTGGAACGCCAAGGTGTGACACGCATTGCGGGAATGCCTGGTGGCGCCAACCTGCCCATGTACGATGCACTGGTCAATAGCCCGATTCAGCATGTGCTCGTGAGGCACGAGCAGGGCGGGGGTTTCATCGCACAAGGCATGGCCCGCGCAAATGGCCAGGCACAAGTGTGTTTTGCCAGTTCCGGCCCCGGTGCTACCAACCTGATTACGGCTGTTGCAGATGCCCAGATGGATTCGATTCCCTTGGTGGCTATCACCGGTCAGGTGCCACAGCAAATGATTGGGACGGATGCTTTTCAGGAAACCGATACCTTTGGTTTGATGTTGCCCATCACCAAACACAATTGGTTGGTGCGATCGCCGCAAGAGTTATTGAGCGTGATTCCGGAGGCGTTCCGTATTGCATTGTCTGGACGACCTGGACCGGTCTCGATTGATATCCCGAAAGATGTGCAGAGCGCGTTTTTAGAGTTTGAGGCGTGGCCAGAACCCGGTATCGCTGACCCCGCACCCCGTGTCAGTCTCGATGACGTACAGGCAATGATGGACCGCATTCGCCAGGCGCATAAACCGGTGCTGATGGTCGGTGGGGGTGTCGCGCAGGCGAATGCCGCGGATGCGCTGCGAACGTTTGCTGAGCAACATGACTTGCCTGCGGTACAGACCTTCATGGGGCTGGGCGTCATACCGTCAGATCACCCTCTCTCTCTTGGCATGCTGGGTATGCACGGTGCGCGCTATACCAATATGGTGTTGGAAGAGTGTGACTTGTTGGTGGGCTTGGGCGTCCGGTTTGATGATCGAGCAACCGGTAAAGTGTCAGCCTTTTGCCCGCAGGCGGACATCATCCACGTTGACATCGATCGCAGTGAAATTGGAAAAATCAAATCACCGGTGCTGGCCATCCAAGCCAACGTCGGGGATGTGTTGGATGCGATTAACGCCCAGCAGGAGCGTACAACGCGTCCCTTGTGGCGTCAGCGCGTTGAGCAACTCAAGCATGCGCATCCTTTGGTGCTGGAGGGTGAGGACGATCTGTTCCGTCCCTACGGTGCCATTCGTGCGGTGGCAGCGCTGGTGGATGACAGTGTTAACGTCACGACAGACGTCGGCCAACACCAAATGTGGGTGGCTCAGGCGTATCCGTTTCGGCGCACGAGACAATGGGTCAGCTCGGGTGGCTTGGGCACCATGGGCTTTGGTGTGCCGGCGGCTATTGGTATGGCACTGGCACAGCCCGAACGCAAAACGCTGTGTTTCACTGGCGATGGCAGCGTGATGATGAACATCCAGGAGTTGCCGACATTGGCGGAAGCGAATCTGGATGTAAAAATCATTGTGCTGAACAACGGCCATCTTGGACTGGTACGCCAACAGCAATCCCTGTTCTACTCCGAAAACTACAATGCCGTTCAATTTGAGCAAACGGTCAATTTCGCCCAAGCGGCCGAAGCCATGGGGGTTCGCGGTGTCGATCTG
Organism: Gammaproteobacteria bacterium; assembly: GCA_003511825.1. Taxonomy (GTDB): domain Bacteria; phylum Pseudomonadota; class Gammaproteobacteria; order Granulosicoccales; family Granulosicoccaceae; genus UBA7957. The sequence goes on from DOIU01000367.1 coordinate 5,168, forward strand.
GCGCGTGCGGGTAATCCGCATGAGGCGCTGCGCGAAGCGCTGCAAGAGACCGGCCCTTGTGTCATCAATTTGCCGGTACTGGAGACCGAAATGGTGTTCCCGATGGTGCCTCCCGGCGGCGCCAACAGCGATATGATTGGAGGATAATCCGCATGACTGAGCAAGGCCGATCGGTCCTGAAACTGACCGTGAATAACCATCCGGGGGTGATGTCGCATGTCTGTGGCTTGTTCTCCCGTCGCGCTTATAATCTCGAGGGCATTATGGTGATGCCCATCGAAGGCCAAGCCGGTAACCTCAGCCGCATGTGGCTGTTACTCAAAGACGAGGAGCGCCTTGATCAAATTGTTCGGCAAACCGAGAAACTCATCGACGTGTTGGTGGTTGAGCGCCACACGGTCAATGACAGCGTCTTCGCGCGCGCAGAAACCTTCTTTGCCGCCTGAGCCACGCACCGCGCAGGTGTGTGTAACACGCGCGGAGTAAGCGCGTATGCGTGTTGAGGGGCTGCGCTATTTTGATCCGGCACCCACGGTGTCGGAGGTGCCGCGGGTTTTCCCCAGCCCCTTCGATGATCGCGCACACCCGCTGGCGATGCGTGCCGTGGCAGACTTGCAGCACGCATTGCAAGCCCGACCGCTGGCGGAACTGTTTGCCTCTGCGCCGGGTAAGATGCTGGGCGTATTGGTCGTGAGGGATGCCAGTCAGCGTTATGGGTTTGTGGCCGGTTTCGCGGGGCAGCTACAGGGGCAATGGGTGGTGCCGGGTTTTGTGCCGCCCTTGTTTGAGCCCGCCGACCTGGCCGATGGACAACAACGCACGGCTGGAGAATACCAGCGCTTGCAGTGCTCGCTGAACACACTGCAAGGCGGGCACCGCCTGCGTCGTGCACGCGTTACGCTGGCCGGGCTCGAGCGCCTGCGACAATCCGAGCTTACGCGTCTGGATGCGGCGCTACGTCGCAAGAAGCAGCAGCGCGCTGAATGTCGCTCGCGCGCACAAGCGCAAACGGATGTGGAGACCTGTCGTGCATTGGATCGCGAGAGTCGTCACGACGGTGAAACCCGCCGCCAGCGGCGACAGGCCTGGCAACGTCGTCTCGACGGTGCATACCAACGACTCGCGACCCTCGAAGCGCACTGTGCCCAACGGCAGAAACACGTGCGGGCGTTTGAGCGTGTGCGTGAACGCCGCCGTCTCGATGCCTATCGTGTTGGCACCTTTGCGCCTGGTGATGATCGTTTGTCCTTGCGCCATCTGGTCGATGATCCGAGCGTTTATCCGGGCTTGGGTGACTGTGCGGCCGCGAAGCTGCTCGGTTTTGCCCAGCGCCATGCACTGCACCCCGTGGCGATGACGGAGTTCTGGTGGGGACCCAGCCCTACCGGGGAAGTTCGCCATCATG
>DOIU01000015.1:0-7497 GCA_003511825.1 Gammaproteobacteria bacterium
ATTAAAAATCTTATAAATTTATGATTTTATTGAATTAATTGGCTCAGCATTATTCTGGTGCGGCCATTGCTGCATCAGCACTGGTTTTTAGTTTGACGATTCTCTAGAATCGTAGTAACGATCAGCAATCCTGCCATCCTCATGAGAATGACTTGCCGAGCCGGTCTGCTTCTTGCGACGGGTGGAAAAAGGCGTGCTGGACCAAACCCTTGAAATACACGTAACAGAGAGAGATAGAGACGATGGCGCGAGTGACGGTCGAAGACAGTCTGGCAAAAGTAAGTAATCGGTTTGAGCTGGTGTTGTTGGCGGCACGGCGCGCACGCGACGTTGCTATGGGCGCTGAGCCATTCGTGCCAGAAGAGAAAGATAAACCCACGGTAATTGCGTTGCGTGAAATCGCTGACGGTTTTGTCGCCAATGACTACGCGAAGAAAAAGGCTGCGGCGGAAGCCTTGGAACTTGAAATGCAAATGGAAAGAGAACCCATTAACACCGCCGAATTCGGTTAAAGCCGATAGCTGCACATCGTGGCCAGCTTACCCGCGTCTCACTACGCCAAGTCCCACGATCGAGTCCAGATCAGCGACCTTCTTGAGTGCCTGGAAGGTCGCTTCTCACCCGAGCAACTGAAAGAGATCTATCGCGCGTACTTGCTCGCGGCTGAAGCCCACGACGGGCAAACGCGCAAATCCGGCGAAGCCTATATTTACCACCCGCTGGCCGTCGCCGCCATCGTCGTCGGGATGAACCTCGACCTGCAAAGCATCATTTCAGCGATTCTCCACGACGTCCTCGAAGATACCGACGTCACCCGCGAGATGCTGGTTGAGAAATTTGGTGAAGAGATAGCCAGCATTGTCGATGGCCTGAGTAAATTGACCTCGCTGGAATTTCGCACGCCGGCGGAAGCCCAGGCCGCCAACTTTCAGAAAATGCTATTGGCCATGGTGGATGACATCCGCGTTATCCTGATCAAGCTGGCTGATCGACTGCACAATATGCGTACCCTGGGCGTGATGGTTCCCCACAAGAAGCGTCGTATCGCGCGGGAAACGCTCGACATTTTCGCGCCCATCGCGAATCGTCTGGGTATGTACAGCATTAAGAATGAGCTCGAAGATCTGGGTTTTCAGTCGCTCTACCCGATGCGCTACCGCATACTCAATGAGGCCGTGAATAAGGCGCGAGGCAATCGCAAAGAGCTGATTCAGAAGATAGAAATCGTCATCACCGCCAAGCTCGAAGACCTTGGTATCCAGGGCCGTGTGCGTGGCAGGGAGAAGCATCTTTACAGCCTGTTTCAAAAGATGCGCACCAAGCAGCTGTCCTTTCAGGAAGTGTACGATATGTACGCCATCCGTGTGGTGGTGGACTCCACCGATGACTGCTATCGCAGTCTGGGTGTCATCCACTCGTTATACAAGCCGGTGCCTGGACGGTTTAAAGATTACATCGCTATCCCCAAGGCCAATGGGTACCAATCGCTGCATACCGTGATCATCAATGCGCAAGGTATACCCATTGAAACGCAAATCCGCAGCCGAGACATGGACGAATACGCTGAGACCGGTATCGCCGCCCACTGGATCTACAAAGACGGCGAGCCAACAGCCGCCCAGGGCCGCACGCGGCAATGGCTGACGAACTTGATCGATTTGCAGCAAAACGCCGAGACCACGGTGGATTTTTTCGAGAACGTGAAGGTGGACCTGTTCCCGCAGGAGATTTTCGTGTTCTCGCCTAAAGGGGATATTTTTCAGCTGCCCCACAATTCCACGCCGGTGGACTTTGCGTACGCGGTGCACTCTGACATTGGCAATACTTGCATTACGGCCAAGATTGATCGACGCTGGGCCTCGCTCAGTACGCCGCTGGAGTCAGGCCAAACCGTAGAAATCATCACCTCCGATAACGCCTCTCCCAGCCCGGTGTGGTTGAACTTTGTCGTAACCGGCAAGGCGCGCTCGGCAATCCGCAGCTACCTCAAGAACCTGGACCGCAGCAAAGCGGCACAGTTTGGGCGGCGCTTGATTGATCGCGCCCTAGGGCGCTACGCCAAGAACATTGAAGACATCTCAGAGAAAAAGATCAAGCGGCTGCTGGAGGAATTTCATTTCTCCGCCTTAGAAGAGTTATACATCGATGTGGGCCTGGGTAATCACTTACCCAGTCTGATTGCCTCGCGCTTGATGAACCGGACGGATAAAAAAGGTAAGGACAAAACACCCAAGCCCTCAACCGAGAGCGGGCCGCTGCTGGTAGAAGGGCGTGAAGACACCGTGCTAACGCTGGCCAAGTGCTGTCGCCCGATTCCGGGGGACAGTATCCAAGGGATAATCACCCCCGGGCAGGGTGTCGTTGTTCACCGCGCAACGTGCCGAAACATTCAGCGTTTTTCACGGCGGCCCAAAGAATGGGTGATGGTGGATTGGTCACCTGACTCTCAAGGCACCTTTCTCGCCGAAATCATGGTGGAGCTCGCCAATCGCCCTGGTGCGCTGGCGCGCGTGGCGACGACCTTGTCGAGTCTGCGCTCCAATATCGAGAACATCCGCTTCGAAAACACCGGCGATAAGAACACCATCATGCGCATTGCATTAACCGTTGAAAGCCGTCACCATCTGGCCAGGATTATTCGACGCCTGCGCAATCTGTCGGTCGTGCAGCGCGTCAAACGCGATATCTAATTCCTTTTTCGCTCATTGATGCGCCCTGGAGGCTGTATGTCTAAGAAAGTCTTTGCCACGGACGAAGCGCCGAGTGCTATCGGTACCTACTCTCAAGCAGTTCAAGCGGGTGAACTGGTGTTTATCTCCGGCCAGATTCCTCTGGTGCCACAAACCATGGAGGTGCTCGACGGCAGCGTAGACGAGCAGATTCGCCGTGTGTTCGATAACATTCAGGCAATTTGTCAGGCGGCAGGCGGTGATTTGGATGACATCGTCAAGCTCACCGTGTTGCTGACGGATTTGGCCGATTTTCCGGTGGTCAATGCGGTTATGTCGGACTATTTCACCGAGCCTTATCCGGCACGTGCCGCCTATGGTGTGGCAGCGTTACCCAAGGACGTGCCTGTCGAAATTGAAGCTATTATGCAAGTCTGTGACTGACGGCGTTGTGCGCATTGGCCATGCGTGCGTGAGTGCGCGTCTACCAAGCCGGGTTCAGCGTGGGTGAGCCGCATGCAGCAAGATGTCTTTGCGCAGGCCGTATCCACCCTTAAAGGTGTGGGACCGAAAGTTGCCGAAAAACTGCAACGATTGGATATTCACACCGTTCAGGATGTGCTGTTTCATCTGCCCTTGCGCTACCAGGATCGTACGCGTATTACGCCGTTAGGAGCCTTGCAGCCGGGCATTGAAGCCGTCGTCGACGTTGAAGTGAAGGTGACGGACGTTGTCTTTAGGCGTCGGCGCACGCTGCTGTGTAAGGTGGGCGATGCAACAGGCAGTCTCACCTTGCGGTTTTTCCATTTCAGTAAAGCACAGCAAAGCAATCTCACAACCGGCGTGCGTTTGCGGTGTTTTGGAGAAGTGCGCCGTGGCCCCTCAGGGTTGGAAATGGTGCATCCCGAATACCAACAGCTCACCGAAGACCTCACGCCAGAGGCGTCACTGACAGCGATTTACCCCACCACGGAAGGCGTTCATCAACTGACCTTGCGCAATCTGACAGACCAAGCGCTGGCATTGCTACGTGCGGGGCGAGCCTTGCAAGATTGGCTTCCTCCAGACCTGATGGCAGAGCCAGCCATGCTCAGCTTGAGCGACGCGCTGCTGACGGTTCATCGCCCCTCGCCGGACGACGATATTCAAGCCTTGCTGGCGGGCGTGCATCCAGCTCATCAACGTCTGTGTTTTGAAGAGCTGTTGGCACACAGGCTTGCCTTATTAACGTTACGCGCCCAGACGCAAGAACAAAAGGCGCCTGCCATGTCGGTTAAGGGTACTTTGCTGAACCAGTTACTGGAGGCATTGCCATTCGCCTTAACCGGCGCACAAACACGTGTCATTGATGAGATCCTAACGGATGTACGCCAAGACAAGCCCATGCTCAGATTGGTGCAGGGCGATGTGGGTGCCGGAAAAACCCTGGTTGCGGCAGCGGCGGCTACCCGCGCGATAGAAGCCGGATACCAGGTTGCGATCATGGCGCCCACGGAAATCCTCGCTGAGCAACATTTGCTGAATTTCTCGAATTGGTTTGAGCCTTTAGGTGTCTCGGTGGGATGGTTGTCAGGGAAGTTAACGGCCCGCCAGAAGCGCAGCAGTATTGAGGCCGTGGCGATGGGTCAGAGCCAACTGGTCGTTGGCACGCACGCGCTGTTTCAAGATGACGTGCAGTTCGCTAATCTGGGCTTAGTGGTGATTGATGAGCAGCATCGCTTCGGTGTGCATCAGCGCTTGGCGTTGCGTAACAAGGGGGCGAGCGGCGATAGTGTGCCGCATCAACTGATCATGACGGCGACGCCAATCCCTCGCACGCTCGCCATGACGGCGTATGCCGATCTCGACTGCTCAGTGATTGATGAATTACCACCAGGACGCAAGCCTGTCACCACCGTTGCGGTGTCATATGCACGACGCGCTGAGGTGATTGATCGCGTGCGTGCAGCGATCACCGAGGGGCGTCAAGTCTACTGGGTCTGCACGCTCATAGAAGAGTCTGAAGTCATGCAATGTCAGGCGGCTGAAGATACCTATCAAGTGTTGATTGATGCCTTGCCAGAGTATCGTATCGGACTGGTTCACGGGCGGATGAAGTCCAGTGACAAAGAAGATGTCATGGCGCGATTCAAGGCCAGCGAGCTTGACCTGCTCGTTGCCACCACAGTGATTGAAGTCGGTGTGGATGTCCCGAATGCGTCGTTGATGATTATCGAGAATGCGGAGCGACTGGGTTTGTCCCAATTGCATCAGTTGCGAGGCCGTGTGGGCCGAGGGTCCGCGCAGAGTAGCTGTGTGTTGGTGTATCAGCCGCCTCTCTCAAAAAATGCGCGCGAACGCATTGCGACCATGCGCGACACTAACGATGGCTTCGTAATCGCTGAAAAAGATCTGTCCATTCGTGGCGCCGGCGAATTGCTGGGCACTCGACAAACCGGGCTTGCAGAATTTCGCATCGCTGATCTGGCACGCGATAAAGGCATGCTGGATGCCGTGGCCAGTGCCGCGCAGCAGATGATGCATGCCCAAGGCACATCTGTCGCCCCACTGGTGAGGCGCTGGATTGGCGACCGCAATCAGCAATACGGTGGCGTGTAGTTGCGTACCGCAGCGGGCTAAAAGTGCACGCGCGGTGGCGGCGTTTCTGTCGGGCGCGCCTGGCGCAATACATCACCTATTGCTGTAAAACCGCGTACCAATGCGGCATCATCGGCTTGCGTTGTGACGCTGATGCGGATGTGTTGCGTGTGCGCTTGCGTATTGACGGCAAAGGTATCAGACGGCTTAATCTTCACATGCTGCTGCGCGAGTGTGTGTTCAAGGTCACGCCCCTGTGTCCCCTCGGGGGCGCGAATCCAATAGTGGGGGCACTGCGGATGCGTGGTGACCTCCAACCCCGATAGTTGTGCGTTGACCAACGCCTTTCGGCGCGTCACTTCCCGGAGGAAATCATCTCGCAGTGCGTCTGCGGTGCCATCTGCGATCCATTGGCTGGCGATTTCCAGTGGCAAGGGCGAAGCCATCCAACAACTGGCGCGCAATGCGCGAGATGCTTTTTGGGTGAGTGCAGGTGGCGTCAGCAGATAGCCGGTGCGCAGCCCTGAGGAAACAGCTTTGCTCAAGCTCGTACAGAACAAGGTCCGTTCAGGGGCGAGCACTTGCATGGCGGCGGGCCTATCTTCTACCAGAACACCGTGGACATCATCTTCAATAATCAGCGTGTTGTGCTGTTGACAGAGTGCTGCAATCTGTTCACGTCTTTTTGTAGGCATGACGCTCGCCGTCGGATTTTGCAGCGTGGGTGTGCAAAAGAGTGCGGCGATAGGGTGTTGCTTGAGGTGGGCTGCCAGGTCACTCGGGATCAGACCCTCTTGGTCTGTTCGTATGGGGTATAGTTTAAGATGGTAGTGCTTTGCCAGTGTAATGAGGCCAGGGTAAGTAAACTCTTCTGTTGCAAGCTTGGCGCCGGGTTTCAGGCAAGCCATCATCGCACAGAGCAGGGCGTGTTGAGCACCGTTGGTGCACAAAATGTTGTCAGGATCAGCCTCAATATGGCTGCGCGACAGCCAATGGGCCGCTTGCTCGCGATGCCATGCCAAGCCTTGCTCTGGGGTATAATCGAGTAAGGGGTCAAGCATGTCTTTATCCGATGCCAGGTCGATCAAGCTTTCTGACAGGCAGTCCCGCTCTCGTGAAGACAGATGCATATTGATGCTGAGATCAATCACGCTGGGGTCGATGTCGAGAACATTCCTGAACTCAATAGCTTCACTCGGCAATGTGTGTCCGTCGCTCACATAAGAGCCATCACCCACGCGCGAAGTGATGAGCCCGAGTCGCTCCAGTTCTGCATAGGCACGACTCACGGTACCTATGGATACCTTGAGTGCGTCTGCCAGGATGCGGTGAGGGGGCAGCTTGCTGCCCTTTGGAACCTTGCCATCGCGAATGCCCTGGCCAATACCCCGGGCAAGAGCAAGGTAGCGCGGATGTGTGCTGCCTACGTGCTCAGCCTGCAGCATTGACACTATGTCAATATATCGATTGACTCGCATGTTCTCATCGCTAGTCTGTTCACTCGAATACTGGCTTGCTCAAGCGTGTGGTATCGCCGCTACGATGCGCAAGCACAGCGCCTTATCGTTAATGAGAATAGAGTGAATTGATGTTGCCTGTAAACACCTTATCCAGCATGGAGCAAGACGTTGCGGCGGGTCACCATGGCGGTCAATAGCCGTCCCCGTAGGCGCATGATGGTGACGGTGCTGCTCTATCTCATCGTCTGCTTCACCTGGGGGACAACCTGGCTCGCGATTGAACATGCCGTGGCGACGGTGCCGCCCTTGATGGCGTCTGGTTTACGTTTCTTGATGGCGTTTCCCCTGTTTGTGTTGTTTGCCAGATTGAAGGGGGCGAGCTTGCTTTATCCAACAGGCCAAGGAGGATTATTTGTATTGATCACGGTGTGCTATTTTTCACTGCCTTATTACTTTATCGCATACGGCGAGCAATACGTCTCGGCCGGCTTAGCGGCCTTGATTTTCAGTGCTATGCCTGTGTTTATGCTGCTGTTTTCAATGCTTTTCCTCAAAGAGCGTGTCGCCTTGACGCAGCTGTTGGGGCTGGTGTTGGGCTTTGGCAGCTTGACGATGATTCTGGTGAACGTTGGCCAGCACTTTTCCTTTGACCACTTGCTTGGTGTGTTTGCTGTGTTAGCGGCGGCGATCATGCACGGCTTGTGTTATGTCATTACCAAAGCCCGCGCCTCTGAGATCAGCGCCATCACCTTTAATGCCTTGCCCATCGGTGTGGCGGGGGGAGGGGTGGG
>DOIU01000015.1:7805-9097 GCA_003511825.1 Gammaproteobacteria bacterium
CCATCGGTGTGGCGGGTGCAGCGATGGTCGCTCTGGGGTGGGTCATTGAGGATGTCAGCTACGCTCAGATTAGCGCGCAAAGCTGGTATGCGTTGGTCTACCTGGCGTTGGTGGCCTCTGTGGGCGGCTTCATCGTGTATTTTCATCTGCTGCAGCGCTTAAGCACGGTGGTCGTGTCTTACGTCTTTATTATCTTTCCAGTGGTGGCGATTGCGCTGGATGCGGTACTTGGCGGAGATCCCATCACGACCCAGATGCTGGTGTACGCAGGCTTGATGTTAGTTGGATTCACGCTCACGAAAGTACGCACAAGCACCGCAACGTGAAGGGCGCGCGTGGGTGCTGACATGCGGTATACTCATCACGATAATTGCATCGCATTGCGCTGAACGTGCTCTCAGTCAGCGTGATGCAGGAGCACAGGTGTGAGCGAAACCATGGTCCCCTCAAGCGAGTCAGTCAGTCCGCTGAAAGTCGCAGCGTTTCGTCGCCTGTTTACGGCGCAAGTGGTGGCACTGGTCGGTACAGGCCTGACTACCGTGGCATTGACGCTGTTGGCGTATGACAAGGCGGGTGGTCAGCAGGCCGCTGCCGTACTGGGCACGGCCTTGGCAGTGAAGATGGTGGCTTATGTCCTGTTCGCCCCGGTCGTCGGCGGGCTCGCGCATCGATTTGCACGCAAGCCGTTTTTGATCAGTATGGATGTGGTCCGAGCAAGCCTGATTCTCGCCATGCCCTGGGTCACTGAAATCTGGCAGATCTACGTGTTGATCTTTCTGCTGAACGTGTTCTCCGCAGGCTTTAAGCCCGTGTTCTCAGCGACGATCCCTGATTTATTGCCAGATGAACGCCAGTATACACGCGCCTTATCGTTGTCACGCCTGGCGTATGACTTGGAGGATTTACTCAGCCCAAGCGTTGCAGCGATTGCGCTATTGTATTTTTCATACACAGGCTTGTTCGTTGCTAATGCCGTGGCGTTTGTGCTCTCCGCTCTCTTGATACTCCTGACTGCCATCCCTCGTGCGCCTAAAGTGTGGCGCACAGACTCCATCGTGCATGACATCAGTTTTGGCGTTCGCGCTTACCTCAAAACACCGCGTTTACGCGGCCTATTGGCGCTGTATTTGGGTGTGGCGAGTGCCAGTGCCGCTGTCATTGTGAACACGGTGGTCTATGTGCGTGGCGTGCTCGGCGGTACTGAGACGCAGGTTGCGCTTGCGTTTGCGGCCTCTGGGGCAGGGTCGATGTTAGCCGCGCTTGTACTACCGCGCTTGTTGGACCGATGCTCA
>DOIU01000115.1 GCA_003511825.1 Gammaproteobacteria bacterium
CGATTGCGCTGTACGACGCCCAGGATGCCTTTGTCACCGCCGTGCCGGTGACCGGCGTGAGCTGGCAGCCGCCGGCGACCACCACGCACTGGTGATGCACGATGGCACCGAAGTCTTGGGGCCGATTCTGCCGTCAGATGCGCAGCCCGGCTGGTTTTTGCTGCGTCGGCCGGTGGTTGTTAACCAGATTAAGCTCGGTAGCGTGGCGCTGCGCATGCGCCTGGCCTCGCTCACCGAGCAGATGGGTGCGTTGTCAGAGCCGGGTGTGTTCCTGCCGCAATTGACCGTGTTTGATCGACTCTATCTGTCGCCTGCCGGCACGGTCGCCGAGCGCGGCCCGGTGTTGCAGCGTTCCAAGCCCGTCTTGCCCGGCTGGCGGGTGGACATGGTCTCGGTGGATGAGCATTTGGGCGCGCCGAGGCAGCGCCTACGCACCGTGTTACTGGGTATCGCGGCGGTGCTGGCGGTGATGCTGAGTGTCTTGTTTATTAAAATGTCCAAACGCCTCGACAGCGACCTCAAGCCGCTCAAAGCCGGCGCCGAAGCGGTGGCGCGCGGTGACTTCAGAACCCGTATTGACGAAGACGGCCCGGGTGAGTTGGGCACATTGGCGCGCGCCTTCAATGCCATGCGTCGCCAACTGCGCGGCATGATCAATTCACGCGTGGATAGCGAGCGTCGCGCCGCCTTGGGCAATATGGCCGCCGGCATCGCCCACGAAATCCGCAACCCCCTCGCCACGGTCAACACGGCCTTGTACGGGCTGCGCGCGAAAGAGGTTGAGCCGGAGCGGCTGGATATGTACGAAGAAATCGCCGACGAGATTGCGCGCGTCGACGCCACTATCAGTGAGTTTCTGAACTATGCCCGGCCCAGTCCGCCGGCGCCGGCGTGGGTGAAGGTGCGTGACGTGTTTGAAAGCCTGCGCACGCTCACGGCGGCGCAATTGCTGGAGAACGGCGTTACGCTGAATCTCACCGGCGAATCCGGGCTGCATCTGCGGGTGGACCCGGCGCATTTGCGGCAAATCCTGCTCAACCTGATCCTCAACGCCTGCGATGCCCTGCCGCAGGGCGGCACCATCACCCTGTGCGTCTATCGCGACGGCCAGGCGGTGGTTGTGGACGTGGCCGACAATGGCGTGGGTATGGATGACGAGACCCGCGCGCACATCCTGCAGCCGTTTTTTACCACGCACGCCGGCGGCACCGGCCTGGGCTTGCCGATGACGGCGGAGTTGGTGCGCAGCAACGGCGGCGAGCTACAGATCCGTTCCGCTCTGGGCGCCGGCACCCAAGTGACCATGACCTTTCGCGGTCAGGAGGAAGCCCCATGACGGCAACGCGTGTCTTGATTGTGGATGACGAGAGTAAGCTCGTGCGCTCCATCAGCTTTGCTTTACGCCAGGCGGGCATCGATTGTTTGCTGAGCTACTCCGGCGAGCAAGGTATCGCAGTGGCTCAGCAGCAACAACCGGACTTGGTGTTGCTCGATGTCAAGATGCCCGGTGCGTCGGGGCTCGACGTGCTGCAAACGCTCAAGGCAAATAACCCAAACCTGCCCGTGATCATGATGTCGGCACTCGATGCCACGCAAGACGCAGTGCGCGCGGTCAAGCTGGGCGCCTTTGATTATCTTTCCAAACCGTTTGATATGGATGATTTGATCCAGCTGATTGGTGATGCCATGGCAGAGCGCAGCCCAGTCCCCGACGACAGCCTGCGCGAGAGCCAGCAGCTGGAGCAAGCGGTCTTGCTCGGCAGCAGCCCGGTGATGGACACCCTGCGGGCGCAGTTCGAGCGCATCGCCAAGAGTGGCGCGCGTTGCGTCACCTTGCAGGGCGAGGTCGGCGTGGGCAAAGCGGTGGTCGCGCGCGAATTGCATCGCCGTACGCGCGGGCCCGACGCGCCCTTGGTGGAGCTGAATTGCGCAACCTTGGCACCGGATCAGGCCGAGCTGGAATTGTTCGGCCATGTGCCCACGCAGGCCGGCGGCCTGCCGCGCCGAGGGCTGATTGAGATGGCCGACGGGGGCACGCTGTTTTTACACGAAGTCGAGGCGCTGCCGCTGCCGGTGCAGACGCGCTTGATGGTCTTTCTGGATACCGGCTGTTTGCAGTCGGTGGTCAAGGGGGGCGGGGCGGTCGATGCGCAGTTGATTGTCAGTACTCACGAAGATCTCAGCGACGCGCTGATTCAGGAGCGGCTGCGGCATGATCTGTACCTCAAACTCAGCGCGTTGCCGCTGTTGGTGCCACCCTTGCGTGAGCGCGGCAAAGACATTGAGCTGCTGGCGCTGCGGTTTGTCCACGATGTGGCACAGCGGGCCGGGCAGCGACAGATCACGCTCAGTCGTGACTGCCTCGACCACCTGCTGGCATACGCGTGGCCGGGCAATGTGCGCGAGCTAAAAAATCTGATCGAGCGCCTCACTGTGCTGTACCCTGGTGCCAAGCTTGAGGACAGTGATCTCCCGGATGCCTTGCGTGGCCTGGCGGTGCCGCAGGCGCAAACCATTGAAGAGCAAATGCGCGACGTGGAGCGCGACCTGGTGCTCGATGCCCTGGCTCAGGCGCGCGGGCGCAAAGGCCAGGCGGCAGAAAAACTCGGGATTTCACGCCATGCACTCAAGCGCAAACTGCGCAAATTGGGTTTGCAATGAGACAGTTCCTGCTTGCGTTATTGTGCTGGGTGGGCGCAGCCGCCGCCGAGCCGGTCAAAGTCGGTTGTTTGTACCCGCTGTCGGGTGCGGGTGGTTTGTACGGACGGGATTCGATCGTCGCCATCCGCATGGCGCAGGACTACCTCGCGCAGCAGGGCGGTTACCCGGAGCTCGCCGTGACCGTTGAAGACAGCCGCTCCAAGACGCTGCGTTCCTTGCAGATTGCGCGTCAATTCGTGGAAGAGCAGGGCGTGGACTTTTTGTGCGGCATCGTGTCGTCGGCCGTGGCGCTGACGGTTTCAGACTATGCACGCCAGACAGACACCTTTTTTATTGGCACGGACCACGCCTCGCCGCAGTTGGTTTCCACGCATGGGCATGCGCGCTATTTTAGCGTCAGCAATGGCGCGCGCCAATCCATGCGGGCGGGCGCCATCTATATTCGCGAACACTATGCCAAGGGTGATACGCCGCTCAAGATCGGTTTTATTGGGCCGGATTACAGCTATGCCTACAATGCCTGGCGCGATTTGCGCCACTTTTTGCAGGCGCAAGGCTTGCGCTATGAGATTGCCGGTATCTACTGGCCCAAACTGTTTGAGGAAGACTACCGCTTATACATTCGCCAGATTGAGCGCGATGCGCCTGATATTCTGGTCAATGCGCACTGGGGTCTAGATCTCATCACCTTTGTGCGTCAGGCGGATCAGGTTGGCTTGTTTGAGCAAGTACAGTTTATGAATTTTGATACCGGCGGCAATTACGAAATCCTGGCCGAATTGGGCGGCGATATGCCCGAGGGGCTGGTGCTCTCGGCCCGGCATCACCTGAATTGGCCGGCAACCGAGGCCAATGCGCAGTTTGTGCAAGACTTTCACGCCCGCGCCGGGCGCTATCCCAGCTACGCGGCAGCGGGCGCGTGGTCCGGCATGTTGGCGATTGCCGAGGCCGTGCGTCGCGCGGGCGGTACCGACGACAAAACGCGGATCCAGGATGCGCTGGAACAGATGCGTTTATCCCTGCCCGAAGACCCCGGCGGCTTTACCTCATTTATGGACCCGGCCAGCCACCAGATGATGCAAATGCAAGCCATCGGTCGCACCGTGCCGAATAAACGCTACCCGCCCGCACAGATGATGTTGGGGGATTTCTCGGTGTACCCGCCACCCGAGGTTTGGCCAGACACGGTGAATGAATAATCGCACGCTTGCCTTAAGCCATTTGGCGGATTGACGCGCTTTCGATGCCGCGTGCTATAGTCGCCGCCGAACGGGTGTGGTACACCCGGTTCTTCTTTGACGTGATTGTGGCGCTGTGAGGTTTTGTGGTGAACAAGATAGGGATGAGTGTGGGTATATTACTGGCGGTGTTGGCCCAAGGCACCCGGGCTGAGACGGGCGCGGCGGACCCCTTCTTGAGGTATTGTGAGGCCAATCAGATCGCGCAGTATTACGATTGCCAGTGCCTGACTGAACTCGTGCCAGCGATGCGTGCGCAGTTGGTAGAAGACTACAAGGCATCCCTCTACCCCATGGATCAGGCACGGCTTGAGTCACAGCGCCAGCAACTGGCGAGTATGAGCGACGAGCGACGTCGCGCCAATATCGAGCGCAGCATGAAGCAGACGGAGGACACCATCGCCAAACAGTCTGACCCGGCAGGGATTGACGCGAGTGTGTTGGCCTTGCGGCTCCCGCAGTCACCGGATGCCGTGGCCTGTAAAGCGACTGCGCAGGTGCACGAGTCGGCGCTGTTCAGTTGCAACAGCATGTCAACGTCGGCCAAATACGCGGAGAAAAAAGGCGTCTCGCAGGCGGAGTATTGCGGCTGTGTGGCTGACACCGTGGTTGAACGCTGGCTGGCTGACACAAAAACCTATTCGTCCAATTGGCAAGTGAATGCCAGCACCCAAGCGCATTTCAGCTGTCAGCGATAACTCGTGCAAACGCTTGCGGCGGCGCACCCTGGTTGCCGTCGCAGCGGCTTCTCTGCCTCGATGAGCGCATAGCGCTCGGTTTTTTCACGCGATGCGCGGCTGCCGCTCAGCCGTGTGTCGGGCTTGAATTGTGAGCCCAAACCCTGCCTTGTTAGCCTTTACTCCATGCCGGGATGACCGGCAATACCGTAACGAATCCGCCGTAATCCTCGCCAGAAGTCCACGCTTTCAGGCCAGTCTCACTGCGCGGTTTCGCGATAGACGATAACACTGAAGGAGGAGCACATGGTTTCTGACTCTCCACGGGGAACATTCACAAAAACGCTATTGGCGGCCAGTGCACTCGCCTTGTCTGCTGGCGTCGCACAGGCACAGGGTGACAGCGTCAAATTTGGCGTGGTGACCTTTTTGTCCGGTGGCGCTGCGGGCCCTTTTGGCGTGCCAGCGCGCAACGCCGCTGAGCTGATGATTGATGCGATCAACGAAGGCAGCTTACCGGCACCCTATGCGTCTGCCGGCATTGGCGGCGCGGCCATCACGCCCATCTATGTGGACGAGAACTCCAAGCAGAAAAATGCCGACTTCCAAAAGCTGGTGGAAAAAGACGGCGCTGAGTTCGTGGTGGGTTATATCTCATCCTCCAGTTGTAAAGCCATTGCGCCAGAGGCTGAAAAGCTCAAGCGACTGACGGTGCTGTTTGACTGTGGTACGCCGCAGATCTTTGAAGATATCGTGACCGAACCGAACTACACCTTCCGCACCGCCGCCACGGCGACCATGGACAACGTCGCCGCGGCGCGCTACCTGGTTGCCACCGGCGCCAAGGTGGATCGCGTCGCTGGTATTAATCAGAACTACGCCTGGGGGCAAGACAGCTGGCGCGATTTCTCGGCATCCATGGCGCAAGTAAACCCAACCGCCGAGGTGGTGACCGAGCAATTCCCAAAAATCTATGCCGGCCAGTACGGCTCGGAGATTTCCGCACTGCTGACCAAGAAGCCCGACGTTGTGCACTCGTCGTTCTGGGGCGGTGATATGGAGGCGCTGGTGATTCAGGGCTCGGCGCGGGGTATCTTTTCGCGTTCCAAAGTTGTATTAACGGCAGGC
>DOIU01000518.1:0-3355 GCA_003511825.1 Gammaproteobacteria bacterium
ATTTGGATACCGGCGTCAATCAGGTGCTTGGGCACGGTGGGGTCGGCGCACAAGCCCGGCATCTTGACGTTGTAATCGCGTAGCGCCAGTGCTTTGATGCGCTCGGGGTCTTTGTCCAAGACCACGCCACCAAATCGATGATCACTCAGCCCTCGGGCGAGCAGACTGCCGGTATCGCCAAAGCCGCACAGTACAAAGAACGGGTTGCATTTTTTACGAACGGCGCCGGCGAAACGCTGCTCGTTGATCGCCAGTAAGAAGTGCGGGTTCTGCACCAGGCGAATGATCGAGCCAATGGCATACAGCCACGCGATCACGCCCATATACAGACAGAGAATCGCCCACAGCCGCTGCTCATCCGTGAATGCGCCGGGGATTTCACCAAAGCCGGTGGTGGTCGCCGTGTAGGTAAAAAAGTAAAACGCGTGGAACAGGCTCATGTATTCCACGTCGCCGTTCGGCCCCTCGCCGGGGATTAGCGCCATCCCCGTAATGCCAATCGCGTAGACGATCACCAGCACAAAGACGGGTGGACGCATATAGCGCAAGACGACGCGGGTGACGCGATCAAGTTCTGAGGTGGATGGCATGTCAACGGCCCTCAGCGCCGGGAGATGAGCGTGTCTCCCGCCAGGATGATCACCGCGAACACGCTGGCGACGAGGGCGCCGCCGGCGAGCGACACGATGGTGGCCATGGACGCTGCGCCGGGGCCAGAGGCCGTTTCGTTGTCGGCAACAATCCAGACAATGCGCGCGGCGATGAGCAAGACATCCGCGACCAGGCTGCTCGCTAGCAACAACGCCCCGACTTGTGAGCGGTCGCCCAGCTTGAGCACGGTGGCGACCAGATTGACCAGAATGGCCACGGTAAGAATCCAGACGCTGCGATGATGGACATCATCAATATGGCCCATGACAAACGCAAAGTTGAATGCCAGGGCCAAAATCATGATGAATCCAAAGGCAACACGTTCAAAGTTCATGGCGCTCTTCCTACAGTGTGTGTCGCGCGTGGGATCGCGACATGTATTATTGGGGAGAACCTGCGTCCGGTTCTCCGTCATTATTGTCCGTGGGCGCGGATCACGGGCGGCTGCCCACGGTTTGCAACGAGATGCTAAGTGGCATGGGTCAATAGCGTGGGGCTGTACTCCCGCCGAATTGGGTAGCGCTTGCGCAGTTGGTCAAAATGGCGCGCGACCTCGAGATCGGGCTCGTGCAGCACGCGCCGCAGGCGCGCATCATCCTGGTCAATCGGGTAGGCGCGCAACACGCGTTCGCGTATGTCGGTGACGGCATCGTTGGGCTCGGCATTCATGGGCGTGTCAATGCGCGGTTGCCAGTGGGCTTCGCGGCCCAAAAAGTCGCAATAGGCGCGATAGATCATCTCTGTGCCGCGCAACTTCGCGTCGGTGCTATAACCGGCAATGTGTGGCGTCGCCAACAGTGTCTCTGCCAGCAGCGGCAACTGGATGGCCGGCTCGTTGTGCCAGACGTCCAGCATCAGTGTCAGATCGCGTTGCGAGGTCACTCGCCGCAGCAGCGCCGCTTCGTCAATCACTTCGCCACGCGATGCGTTGATCAGCACGGCTCCGGGCTTGAGTTGCGCGAGGCGGTCAGCGCTCAATAGCGTGCGGGTGGCGTGCGGGCCATCCGTCGTCAGCGGGACATGCAGCGTCACGATATCGCAGGCCAGCGCGGCGTCGATAGCGTCCAGCTCCGCCACGCCGGTCGCCGCTAGGGGTGGATCATTGCGTACACAGCGCAGGCCAAGTTGCTGCGCCAGGCGCACGACACGCGAGCCCACCTGGCCGCAGCCGATCACGCCCAGACTCAGGCCGTCCAGTGGCCTCGCGTTGCGTAAGGACCAGTAGCACAGGGCGGCAATGACATACTCGGCGGCGCTCAAGGCGTTGCTGCCCGGCGCGTGAGCAAAGGTGATGCCGGCGGACTGCAGGTAATCAGCGTCGATGTGGTCAAGCCCCGCCGTGGCGCTGGCGACAAAGCGCACGGGCGTCCCCGACAGCAGATCGTGATCAACGCGCGTGACGGATCGCACCAGCAAGGCGTCGGTGGTCTGAAGGTCACTCGGGGATATCTCACGGCCGCTGCGTGCCGTGAGGGTGCCCAGGGCGGCAAAAGCCTCGTGGACTTGCGGGATGTTCTCGTCGGCTAGAATGTTCATGCCTTATTCTTATCCAGCCCGGCAGCGCCGCATCGGGCGCGTGGCGGTGTGAGGTCGCGTTGTGTGCGTTCTAACATCCCCGGTGGCGTCTGGCAACCATCGGCGGTTTCTTGCGGGGCGACGCCTTACACCAAATGCGTGTTCATCCATTGCGCCACCAGCTCGCTGCTCAGCGACGCGTCTTCCCACGGCAGCATATGCCCGTGCCCCGGGGCGACGATCAGGTCCAACGGGAACGGGCTGCGGGCGCAGAGCTTTTCTGAGTAGGAGAGGGGCAGCACCTCATCCGCATCACCGTGGACAATCGCGACCGGCAGCGGACGATCCGTCGCCAACAGACCGGTGCGGGTGGAGAAAAAACTTGATAAGGTGCGCAAGGGGTAATGGTCCACCAAGAGCGGATCTTCGGCGATCTCTTCAGCGGCGCCCGTGTGCGCGACCAGGCCCTCGAGATCGACAAACTGCTGTAAGGGGACGCGATAATGCGGCAACCAAAGCGCGCTCGCCCAGGTCCACTGCCAGCCCATCTGGTGCAAGGCATCTGGCGCAACCTCCGGCAACAGCAGGGTATTGCCCAGCAGCGCCTGTACACGATCGTCCTGCACGGCCACCGATGCACCCAGCGTCGCGCCAATCGAATACCCGTACACCCCAATCGGCCCGCTGAACCGCGTCTGCAACGCGTCCATCACCGCCACCGCATCGGCGATGACTTCATTCACCGTCACGGCACCGCGATCACCCGACGAATACCCGTGCCCGCGCAAATCCATCCCCATCACATGAAACCCGCGCTGACTAATCCCGTGTAACAAGTGCGCATACAGCTCGCAGTAGGTGCCAATCCCCGCCAGAAACACCACCACTGGCGCATCCGCTGACGCGTGCGCATACACCTCGCAATGCCCCCCACCCACGCGCAACGCCTCCCGCTGTGCCAATGGGGTGGCCAACCCCAACTTCTGGCGCAAACGCTCGCGATGTTCCGTGCCCTCCTGCGAAAGAACGGCGGGGGAAAAAGGGGAAGCGGATGAGCGTTTGGAGGCTGATGTCATGGTACTGGTGCAATCGCTGAATACAGGTGTGGAAGGGTAACTGCTTGGGGTGGGGTTGTCATGACAAGTAATCAAGTAATCAAAGACACCCGTAAAACTCAAAGACACGCATT
>DOIU01000518.1:3712-7750 GCA_003511825.1 Gammaproteobacteria bacterium
CGTCATATCCAGATCACCTCGGCGAATGGAGGGTATGTTCAAACAAGATTTTCTAAAGGCGACTGGGTTTGAGTCAGATGAGGAGAGCATTCGATGTTAGCGGGGGCATATTCATGACTGCAGGCAGAGTAGTGCATACCAAGCCAGAGGCAACGCAAAAGTCTCTTGTATCAGAAAAGTTGTCAGAAAAAGCGCCAGCTTCCCTCGCACGCGCATATCCACTTTTGCCCAACACTCTTTGAGGCGGCGGCGAACTGGCTCGGCGAGCCGACCCAATTCCCAAATAGGGACTCCACTTGGGTGGCAAACATTAGCCAATCGGAAGGCGTCAAGCCCAGTCGATTCAAGATGGGTGGCAGAGAAGCATTAATACTTCCACTTTGGTTGTCCCGTACTGCACGGCCGGTCCAATCAACCAGTTCGAGGTAGTCCGACAAATGGTAGGGCACACCGGCCGTGGCCGCGCCTTTTTCATTACCGGTGAAAGGTGCTAGGAAGGTATCTGGGTTTTTGGTATTTAAATTGTCGACGCGAGATTTGATACTGGTGTACTCGCTGTTTTCTGGTGTCTCAGCAAGCTGGGCGCGGATGGGGTTCAGGTCAACATACGCCATGGCGGCGAGAATAGCTTTCTCATCCAATAAGGCTTGGGACTTAAAGCGTGCTTCGAAGAACTTCCCTGTGCAGTTGTCTTCGGCATTGGCAGCTCTTGCGATCGGCTCATTCAGTGCCCGCATAAACCAGCTGATGCTGATAAGGCGCTCTTTCCAGACGGCGGCATCGCGCTCTAAAACACGCATTTCAGCATTGGAAAGCGCTTGTCCAGACATAAACCGTTGGCTGAGAAAGTTGCCGTTATAGACTGTATGCCAGCGCCGAACAGTCTCTTCCAGCGACCATTGCTTTGGCGATTCTGCATCCACCCGGAGCACCACATGATGGTGGTTACTCATGACAGCAAAGGCTGCAATCTCAATAGAAAACGCGTGGCTGAGCAGTTCGAGACGATCCACAATCCACTCTCGCCTATACTCGTAGTCTGTCCCGGTTTCCTTGTCGAAACCGCATAGCCAGGCCCTCCGCACGCAGCGGGATATGCAGTGATACCAAGGCGTGTCGTCGAGGGAAATCAATTGTGAGCGGGGCGTTGGCATGTGATTCCTCCTTGAATCGCGAGCCTTGGAGAAACGGTACTGGAGAGGATCTGGGATGTCAAACTGTGGGTGTCTCTATTTCTCAAAAAACGTTTGACTTTCCTGAGCGTGGCCTATACTGTACGACTAGCTTAAAAGTAAGTCTTTTTTTATTATCTCCATTTCGTTGCGTTCTATGTAGTCCTTCGTCCTGTAGTTTATAAATTTCAGTCTATTTTTCCGCTTATTCATGCCTTAAAAGGCGCTCTTCTAATTTTTATTTACAGGGTATTTATCATGTCTAATAAGACTACTGGTAAGGTGAAATGGTTTAACGAATCCAAAGGTTTTGGCTTTATCGAGCAAGAATCTGGTCCGGATGTGTTCGCACACTACAGTGCAATCGCTAGCTCGGGCTTCAAGACACTGACAGAAGGTCAAATGGTTGAGTTCACCGTCACTCAAGGCCAAAAAGGCCCGCAAGCCGAGAATATCGTCGCTATTTAATTAGCCGTTTATTCTTGAAAAAAGCAAGCTGTTATGGCTTGCTTTTTTTATGCCTGCAATATAGAGCTTTCGAGGGGAGGCGCTGGGTTTGGTGTGTGCCATGGCGCATACGGAGCCGGAGGTGGCTTTACAAAATTCGCGTCGTAGACCAGCGATAACTTCCTTCATAAGGGCGTGTTGTCGAGCGGGAACAATGGTTAGCGGTGTGTGGCGGGAGGATGTGCGTTTTCAGGGGATGGTATAGAATCTGGGCGATTGTTTCTGGGGGCGAGCCGCCTTCTAATACCTCTTATGCATTGAGAGATCGCACATGAAAATAACGATAACGAGCATTCCCGTTCAAGACCAGGCGCAAGCGCTAGAGTTTTATACCCGAACGCTCGGTTTTGTAAAAAAGGAAGACGCCCCGCTGGGTGAGCATCGCTGGCTCACCGTTGTATCACCGGAAGGGGCTGAAGGCGTGGAGTTGCTGCTTGAGCCTCTGGCGTTCGCGCCTGCGAGAGATTACCAGCAAGCACTGTACGACGCGGGTATACCTGCCACTGCTTTCGAAACCGATGATATGGAAGCTGAGGTCAAGCGGCTCAAAGCGTGCAATGTTAGCTTTACCACGGATCCACAGGCGATGGGTGAGGTTAAGATGGCTGTCTTTGATGACACGTGCGGCAACTTGATTTGCCTGACTCAGAAACGTGCGTAGTCACGGTAGCGTGTGCATTCAGCTCCTAGCAGACATGACCTACTCAAGACACGCTAACGTACACGTGCAGTCCGTCCCGTTTTTTGACAAAAACACCACTCAGACGACCCGATAAAATCACTGGATCTCTCTAAGTTTCTGCGACAGAATCAGCCCTTTTGTGCTTGGGGAGTTTCTGCGCGTGCAGCGTTTTCAGCAGATCAATCTAAAGGGTGATGTTTTTGGCTGAGTGACGACTGCCATTGTCTCTTTACCCATGGCGTTGGCCTTTGGAGTCGCGTCAGGGGCCGGGGCGAAGGCGGGTCTCTGGGGGGCGATTCTGGTTGGCCTGTTTGCCGCACTGTTTGGGGGCTCACGCACGCTGATTTCTGAGCCTACCGGGCCCATGACGGTGGTGATGGCCGCAGTCTTGACCACCATGATGGCCGAGCACCCTGATCAAGGCTTGGCGATGGCATTCACCGTTGTCATGTTGGCTGGGGTGTTTCAAATCGCCTTAGGGGCGCTCAAGCTCGGTAAGTACATTACCTTAATGCCCTATAGCGTCATTTCCGGGTTTATGTCTGGGGTGGGTGTGGTCTTGGTGATTCTGCAGCTTGGCCCGTTGCTGGGGCATCCGGTGCCGCCGGGTGGAACCTTAAGCACGATCATGGCCCTGCCTGACCTGATCGAGGCGGTCGATCTTGAGGAAGTGGGTTTGGGGATCTTTACCCTAGCCATACTGCTGCTGTTGCCAAAGCGGTTGCGACGCGTTATCCCCCCACAGTTGGCCGCATTGGTGCTGGTGACTGTGGCCTCGGTGCTGTTGTTCAGTACCGATGGGGTGCGGCGTATCGGGGAAATCCCCACAGGATTTCCCGAGCTCGTGCTGCCCACATTTACCGGAGATATGTTGCGTAGCATGCTGGCAGACGCGCTGGTACTCGGTACCTTGGGCTGTATCGATACCCTGCTGACGGCCGTTATTGCGGACAGTCTGACCCGCAAGGAACATGACTCCAATCGTGAGTTAATCGGCCAAGGTATGGGTAATGTGGTCTCGGGAATGTTTGGTGCGTTGCCCGGTGCCGGTGCAACGATGGGTACGGTCGTCAATGTGCAGGTCGGCGCGGGTTCGCCGGTTTCAGGGATTCTTCGTGCGCTGATTTTGCTGTTGGTGGTGCTTTGGCTGGCACCCCTCACTGCCTCGATACCGATGGCGGCACTGGCGGGTATAGCCGTTTATGTGGGGCTTAATATCCTTGATTGGAGCTTCATCAAACGGGTGCATCGAGTCTCACTCGCACCCACTGTCATTATGTACGGCGTTTTGTTGTTGACCGTATTTGTCGATCTGATCTATGCCGTGGGCATCGGTGTATTTTTGGCGAATGTGCTCACCATTGAACGGCTTAGCCGCGTGCAAGAGCGAAACATCAAGGCCATCTCCGATGCCGACGACGATGTCCCTCTGGGCGATGAGGAGCGGGCGTTGTTGGATCGAGCAGGCGGGCAATTGCTGTTTTTCTATTTGTCTGGGCCCATGATTTTTGGTGTGTCTAAAGCTATCGCTCGCCAGCACGCTGCCGTCAATCAGTACCGGGCTATGGTGATTGATCTGAGGGCCGTGACCATGATCGACGTAACCGTTGCCTTGGCCTTGGAGAATGCCATACGGGATGCGCTGGAGGCGCAGTGCGAGGTGTTTCTGTTCTGCCC